>DATIAI010000063.1:0-6074 GCA_035458065.1 Algoriphagus sp.
ATAATAAAATGAACAGTGAAATCGGATTTTCTTGAAAATATTTGATTTTCCGGTTTCTTTTTTATCTTACTGTAGATTTTTAATTGAGCGCATATGAAGACAGAAGGGTATTCCTGCAATGAGCATTACGACGAAATGTTCACTGCGGAAGGAAAAATTAGAGAGCACTACGAGGAGTTTTTCGGCTATCTCAGTAAAGCTTCTTCAAAAAAGATGAATCAGCTTCAGTTTTCGGCAAACCAGACCCAAAAAGCCATGGGGATGACTTTCAATGTCTACCATGACAATCAGGGGCTGGAAAAGATCCTTCATTTGGACATCATCCCCAGAATCATTGCCAATGCGGAATGGAAAAAACTGGAGGCAGGATTGAAGCAGCGAATCTATGCGCTCAACCTTTTCCTTCAGGATGTGTACAATGAGCAAAAAATACTGAAAGATGGAATCGTTCCCTCAGAGTTGATCCTTGGTTCAAAGGATTATCTAAAGCCCTGTATCGGACTGACTCCTCCCAAAGGAATCTGGTGCCACATCACCGGAACAGATCTGGTGAGGGACAAAAACGGGGAATATTACATTCTGGAGGACAATCTGCGCTGCCCATCCGGAGTCTCGTACATGCTGGAGAGCAGGGAAATAATCAAGAGAGCCTATCCGCAGCTTTTCAATGACGAAGGTGTGATGCCAGTTTCCGATTATCCTACCAAGCTGCTCCGGATGCTCCAATACCTTTCCAACAAGGCAAAGCCTGTGGTGGGTGTTTTGACTCCCGGAATTTACAATTCGGCCTACTTTGAGCATTCTTACCTAGCTCTTCAAATGGGAGTGGAATTGGTAAATGGCGTGGATCTAATCGTAAAAGGCAACAAAGCATACATGCAGACAACCAAAGGTCTGGAGCAGATCGATGTCATTTACCGCAGGATTGATGACTCGTTTCTGGATCCGCTCACCTTCAATCCGGACTCCATGCTGGGTGTGCCTGGGATATTTGAAGCCTACAAAGCCGGAAATGTTGCGCTTGCCAATGCTCCCGGAACTGGTGTCGCTGACGACAAAGCCGTCTATGCCTACGTGCCAAGGATTATTAAATACTACCTTGGAGAGGAACCTATCTTAAACAACGTGCCTACATACCTCTGCCGGGAAGAAGATGACAGGAAATATGTCTTGGATCACATCGATCAGTTGGTGGTGAAGGAAACCAATGCTGCAGGTGGCTACGGGATGTTGATCGGTCCGAAATCAACCAAAGAAGAGCATGATAAATTCCGTCAGCTGATCAGGGATAATCCGACTAATTACATTGCTCAGCCCACTTTGTCGCTTTCCACTGTTCCTTGTCTGACCGAGGAAGGGATTATGGGAAGGCACGTGGATTTAAGGCCTTACATTCTGTATGGAAAAGAAATTGAAGTGATTCCGGGTGCGCTCACCCGGGTGGCTTTAAAAAAGGGTTCCCTGGTGGTCAATAGCTCACAAGGAGGAGGAAGCAAGGATACTTGGGTACTTTACAATTAATCTGAAAACTATATGCTGAGTAGAGTAGCGAGCCATATTTATTGGTTGGGAAGGTATCTGGAAAGAGCAGAAAATTATGCCCGTTTTATCGATGTTAATTTCAATCTGATGCAGGACTTACCCATGGATCTCAAAGAGCAATGGGGACCCCTGGTTGCTGCTACGGGAGATCTGGATTTGTACCTGAAAAAATACGCCGGGTACGAACGAAATCAGGTCATGTATTTTTTGACATTCGATCCGGACAATCCCAATTCAATGCTTTGTTCGGTGACCAAAGCACGTGAGAATGCACGAATTATCCGGGAAAATCTCAGCAAAGAAACCTGGGAAAAAGCCAATGAGTTATACTACATGCTGCAAAGTGGACTGGAGAAAAAAGTCTGGAAAAAAGAGGATCCGAGGCATTTTTATGAGCAGGTGAAAAACCAGATTTTGTTGCTCTATGGTTTGGCAGATGCAACTGTGGCAAGGACAGAAGGCTGGTATTTCAGGCAATTGGGCCAACTTCTGGAGCGTGCAGACAAGACTTCCCGGATCCTCGATGTGAAATATCACATCCTGCTTCCTTCAGCCTTTGAAGTTGGTTCACCGCTGGATTTCCTTCATTGGATGGCTTTGCTCAAGTCTGTCACCGGATTCAATACTTACCGGAGGCTCTATGGCAATATCGATCCCTCAGGTGTGGTTGAGTTTCTTGTTCTCAACAAATACTTTCCGCGCTCGATCTATTATTGTCTGAAGGAGGCCGAGCGATGTCTCCATTGCATTTCAGGAAATACCAGTGATGGGTTTAAAAATTCAGTTGAAAAAACAATAGGGGAGATGAGGTCACGTCTGGAGTATTCTGAGGTCGATGATATAATTTCTGTGGGACTTCATGAATATTTGGATACAGTTCAGCTAAAAATCAACCATATTTCCGATCTCATTGACATTAATTATTTCCGGGTAAAGGAAAATTACGTCGTTCAATCCCAATCTCAATCATGACCTTCTGTCTGGGAATAAAAACAAAAAATGGCCTTGTTGGCCTTTCCGACACCAGAATTACTTCCGGTAGCGAAACCACGACCTCCAAGAAAGTTTTCACTGTAAATAAGAGAAAGCATTCTTTCTTCATTATGACTTCGGGGCTTCGGTCGGTCAGGGATAAGGCAATCACTTATTTTTCCGAGGTCATAGATCATCAGGATGATTCATTTTCCAAACTGTACCAAGCAGTAAACGAGTTTGGAAATCAGGTGAAAATCGTGGCCAAAGAGGATAAAAGCTTTTTGGAAGAGGCAGGCTTTCAGTTTAACCTTTTCTCCATCATCGGAGGCCAACTCGAAGACGATTCAGAACCCAAGCTCTATCTTTTGTATCCTCAAGGAAACTGGATTGAAATCCGGCGAGGAACCCCTTTTGTCATTATCGGAAATACCGGTTTTGGCAATCCGGTTTTGAGGCGCTCACTGCAATACGATGATTCTTTGGAGTATGCGCTGAAGTGTGCCTTTTTGGCTTTTGATGCCACTCGGATTTCAGCCAATGATGTCGATTTTCCAATCGATACCGTGATTCTGAAAAACGACGAATACTTTATCAAAGAGAAGCGCTTTGAGCAAAAAGAACTGGAGCATGTTTCGGCTTTTTGGAACAGCAGACTCAAAAATGCCATTGCAGAACTTCCGTCTGAAGTTTTGAGCAGTGCCTTTGAGGATTTCGATTTAGTTTCACGGGATTCCTGATACATGCTCGTTCAAGTTTGGCACCATTCGCAATACGATTATAGCTCGGAGGTCTCACTCGGTATCCATAAGTTATATTTGATTCCTCAGCATCGTCCGTATTTCAGGATTGAGCATCAAAAATTTCAAGTAACACCGGATCCCGATGGACATAATTTCCGTCAGGATCTTGCCGGCAACTGGTATAAGCAATGTTGGTTTACCGGACTTACCCAATCTTTGGAGATTGCTACAGAATGGATTTTTAAAATCCAGCATTTCAACCCATTTGGGTTTATTATCGACAAAAATTTCGAAGAAAATGGATGGAACAGTGCCTTTTTCCAGTTTAGTTACGAGGAAAAAACTGCTTTCCTGATTCCATTTTTGACTGACAAAGATGAGAGCCGCTATACTGATTTCCTTTTGGAGTTAAAGAAACAATCAGATGGATTGGTGGATTTTTTGGTAAGATTGACCAAAGAAATCTACCTGGGTTGGGAGCATCTCATTCGTCATGAGCAGAATATCTGGAGTGCTGATTTCACTTTTTCAGAGAAAAAAGGTTCTTGCCGAGACATAGCACTTTTGCAGATGGAAATGCTCCGGGAATTGGGGCTTGCCACACGCTTTGTCAGCGGGTATGCCTTCAATCCTGATCTGGACGAAGGACATGAATTGCATGCTTGGTTGGAGGTGTTTCTGCCGGGAGCTGGATGGGTAGGGTTAGATCCGAGTTTGGGCTTGTTTACAGACCATCGCTACATTCCATTGGCCACACATCCCGATCCTGTCCGTACTCTTCCGGTGCAGGGTTCATTCGCAGGAATCTCCGACTCTGAGCTAAAGACACATGTGGATATGAAACTTCTCCATCACGGGAAGTAAGTGTGACTTAATTTGCAGCTACGGCATTTTTCTCCGGCATTTCAAACAGATCTGCATCCATCGGTTCCTCCAATAAAAATACATCCGAGAAGCTTACCTGATAGTTGATACCCTTCGTCGAATCATTCTCAAACTGATAGCCAGTCATTACTCTGGGGAAAACCAATCCGCCTGCATCGCGGTAGTCTTCGTATTTCAGGGCATTCACCCCAGTATTGTTTTTGTCAAAAAATGTGACCGTGTAAAGCACCCATGCTAATTTTCCGGTTTCCGGATCGACCAGCATGAAGTATTTGTCCTTTGGACTGTCGCCTACATTTTCTTCAAAACTCACCTCAAAAGCTTCGTAGGAGATTCCGTTTACCAGCTTGTTTTCGGTCTTTTTAACATTTACTCCGGGATCTGTGAAAATGTAAGGAATGGAGAAAAAGTAGAAATAAAGGTTGTGGTAAAATCGGACTGAGTTTCCCTGAAAAGCTTGCCGGTTTGGACTGATCCAAACTTTTTCGCCGTCATTTCCGATCTGCCAGGTATCTGCATCGATGCGGACTTTTCGGTCCGGTAAACTGATGTAGTGATTTTCCCAAGCCAAGTTGGTCTCATGGACCATCGCAAAAGAAAAAGCTTTGGCATCAATCCACTTACTCCAGTCTCCATGAGCGTCGAGCAGTTTTTTGAAATCCTCAGGCTGATTCAGTCTTGGATCGGGAGTGCTGTTTTTTTGCTCGCAGGCAAAAGCAAAAGAAATAAAAATGAGAAACAGAAAGGATCGGGTGAAGTTCATTTGGATGGTTTTGGAAAAGAAAGATACCAAAAGGGATGAAATTCACCAGACAGCTCTAAGGAATATGAAAAAGTCCGACCAAAATGGCCGGACTTATTTGTCAGTTTAAAAAATGGAGATTAAGGCATCCACCACACTTTTGCCTCGGTGATATTGTCATTTCCCTGAAGTTCCACATTTTCGAGATTGGTGCCCCGCTCAGTCTCAGGGTACATCAGGCGGTAAGGTCTGCCTTCGATCCCTGTTGCGGCTGTTTTTGGGAAATTCGGAATGCCGAGTCTTCGGTAATCGCTCCACGCTTCGATACTGCTTACCGAATTCAGCGCCAGCCATTTTTGCTCAATGATTCTCTCAATCGGGTCTGAAGCCTGATCCAAATTGACTGATTCCTGAGCCAAATAGCCATCAAGTGAATTCAGGTTGGTTTTGTAATACTGAAATGAAGCCCGGATCGCCTGTTGGTAAAGACTTGCAGCATCTCCTGAAATCCAGCCTCGTGCGGCTGCTTCAGCCTGGAGGAAAAGACTTTCGGTACTTGTCATAAGCACACTGGATTGTGATAACGCATGGAAAATCCCGGTTGCCTGATTGTTGTTTTCAAGCGGACCTTTGAAAGCAGATGTGGCAGCTGCGTCGTACTCAGGGTTACCTGCATCAGGATTTCCAAAAATTACCCCTTTGATTTCACCACCGGCAGCCTGATAAAGCGAACTCAGTCTCGGGTCATTTTTGGCTTTCATAAGGTCAACCAAGTACTGGGTTGGGCGGATGTTCAGATGATTTGCGGTGGTTTTTCCATCTACTGTACGGTAGTAATTTTCCCAAACAGGATTAAGTTTTCCCGCGCTGTTAAGGTAGCCAGGATTGATCAGGGCATTTTCTCCCAATGCAAGAAATCCGCTTCCTTCCTGTTGAATGGATTGAATTTGTGAGGAAATGTAAGACTGATTTCCTTTTTCACTTTGTCTGATCAAGGCTCGAAGCTTTACCGTGTTGGCGAATTTCAGCCACATTCCGGTATTTCCGGCAAAGAGCAAATCACCGGAATTTTCAGCAACTGAAGTGGTGGAGGCTTTCAAATCTGCCATTCCATCCGTGATCAAATCCACTGATTTTTGGTAGACTACTTCGCCCGGTTCATAAGCCGGATTGAGGAAAGCATTTCCCTG
>DATIAI010000064.1:0-8326 GCA_035458065.1 Algoriphagus sp.
ATTGCGGAACAATTTTCTTCTCCTTGACCTGGAAGGATGGTTTTCGCTTCTTGTTTCCCATGCTTTTTCCAGATTTGGAGCCAAAACAGCAATTTCCCAATCTCTTGTTGACTTGGGGTCTAAGTCAGGAATTTCCAACTCTTCACTTCTCCTGATCAAAGTCAAAAACAGGGGCAAAGAGAAGGAAAATCTGGAAAGAGGCTCTGATCCGGTGAATTCCTCGTCCCCAGTAGACCATCCTCAGCCTGGAAAATCCATTTCTGGAAGATTCCATGAGCTGGTATTATTTGAATACCTCAACTCAGGAACCCTTGGTACTTCCTTCAGATCAATGGGTAAAAATGATCTTCAATGGTTGGTTGCGGGAATGATTAAGGCTTTCAATCCCAACCTGTACCACCTGATCCGGAATTCAACTTCCCCAAATGACGCTGATCTGAAAAAAAGGATTCTTGGGTTGTTGGGAAAGCTAAACCGAGGGGAAGTCGTGGATTATATAACCCGGTTTGGGGGCTCCCAAAGTCTTAAGCTGCTCCGTTTCAATGAAAAACTAATTGGGGTGCTGAACCCTGGGGTGACATTCATCCAACATCTTGACCAAGTGGTCTGGAGCGTTTTTATCCGGGAAGCCAAAGCTGAAAAGAATATTGGCAGGGAGGGAAAGTCCGGTTTTGCCTTTGTGGCATCGGAATCCTATTTTTTGGCGCTACGTCAGATTAATATTACGGTGCCATCAGGTAAAATGCTGATTGATGCACTTCAAAAGAATCGAAATGCGGAAAAGCTGTTACTACTCTTTTTTGCTCAGAATCAAGGCCTAAGCCAATCGGATCGGTCCCGGTTGGGGAGTATTCTCTCTGCAACATACCTTAGTTCAGGGATCGGGCTGCTGAAATGGAATAGGGTAAATGCCAAAGAAATTTTTCAAAGTCAGGGTATTAATAAGTTATTCCGGAGGATCGATTTCACTGGCAGTGAGGGACATTTGCTCCTTCTGGCCAAGGCTGGGGCTTATTCCCTCTCTTCTTTGCTTTTCTCCGGAAATCTCTCCCAAAAGGAACTTGAGCAAGAAGCACTTTTAATTCTTAAAAGGGATTTTGCTTTACTGATAAAGTACTCCTTTTCGAAATCCTCCGTAAGGATAAAAAATCAGGAACTGAGCGCAGTCTCCCAAAGGATTTTTCTCTTTTTCCAGTCCAATCCGGAAGGGCTCGAAAGATTTCTCCATCGGCATAAAAGGCGAATTCCTTTGATTCTGTACAGCCTACACCAAAACATGAAGGGTGGGGATTGGAAAAAACTATACCCATGGCTCAATCTCCGTTTTCCCGATGAACTGGGGATTTTCAATCAAATGTCGGATCCGAAATTCGGTTCTGTATGGGATAATCTGAGTGCTTGGATGGGGAAATCAGGTCAGGGAAACCACCTGCCTCTGGATTGGAACCAAATTCTCCATCTTTCTAACGGGTTGGGATTGGAAAATTCCCGGCTAAGTGCTGAATTAGGCCGGGTCCTTGATCCGGATTTGGCAGATGAAGTGAAATTTCTTCTGGAACTTCCCGAGGGTGCATTTTATAGAAAATCAGTTTCGGTCATTTGGAGGAAGTCCGTACTCCAAATTGCTTTTCAGTTTAACAGAGGAAGGGATTTGGGAAAAAGTGATTCCCAAAAGTCATTTTGGAGAATCATGCTGGCCTTCATAAATGACCGAAGGTCAGCTTTTGGACCTGAATCCATTGACTGGAATTACCTCTTTAATTCCGGCAGGCTGAAATCTGAAAGCAAGGCACTGCTGCTTCGTTTTTTTAAATCCAATTACCTGAAATCCAATTCAAGAGTGCAGGATTCCACCCGTCAGGAAAGGATAGCCTCGGCAATGGTTCATTTGAATGAAGAAAGATTTCTGCCCTGGTGGTCTCCGGTAAAGTCCAAATCGGGACTTCTGTTCTCCCTGATTACAATTATTGACCACTCCAAAAAAGAGGATGGACTATTGCTAGTTTCCTTGCTATCTCAGCCAAAGGCTTCCGGATTACTGGCGGGAATTAATCAGGAAAAACTCCTCCAACTGCTGAAAAGGCTTTCCTCCAGTTCCTATAAAAGACATTTTGACTCTCTAATCAGGGAAATCAACAGCAGACTCGAAGGGAGTAATTTACCGAAAAGCAAAACTGGTCCGGAATCGGAACGAAAGACTTTCAGCTCTGTAAATGCCGCTGCTGAATTCAAAGACAAACCTCAGGGTGAGCTGGAGCATTGGATTAAAAAGAAACTAAATGCATCCCGGGAGACAGAAATCTTAATGCACTGGTTTGAAAATGATCCAAGGATTAAAAATCAAATAGTGGAGTTATTGGGATGGGGCCGGTATATGTTTTTTGGTAACCTGAATCCGGGAAAATGGAAGTTTTGGCTGTTGGGTTTTGGATATGATTTTTACCTAAGGAAAGGCAACAGCTATTCTGCCTCTTTTTTGAACCAATTTCTGGTTCACCTTTCTAAAAGTCAGGGGTTGGTCAACTGGAAAGGGGTGTTTCACCACCTGTTAAAAAACAAAGAATTTTTCAGTGGGTTAAATGTGGCTTCCAGGGAACAGATCCTTTCCCGGTTTCCCCGTGATCAGGAGAGAAAATCCGGGGAGATGAACTCAGGTGATCAGGTGAGAATCACCAATGCGGGACTGATCCTTTGCTGGCCGTTTTTGTCAGTCCTTTTCTCAAGACTAAAACTGAGTTCCGGGGGAGTCATTCCCGTGGAATCACAGGCAAGGGCTGTTTTTTTACTCCAATATTTGGCTTATGGCCATTGTGATTTTCCGGAATATGAGCTGGTGTTAAATAAGGTTTTAGTCGGGATGAAAAGCAGCCAGCACCTTGAAAAAACAGAACTGAGCCCGGAGGAAATGGAGATGGCAGAAAGCCTGCTCAAGGGTATGAAAAGTAATTGGGAGAAAATGAAAAATGCAACGGTGGATGCTATCCGTGAGACATTCCTTCAGCGGGAAGGGGTACTTGAATTTGGCTCGGCAAGCAATGTTCTCAGGATTCAAAAAACAGGAGTAGACGTGCTTTTGGATTCTGTTTCCTGGAACATAGCTGTAGTCCGCCTACCCTGGATGGAAAAATCACTAGAAGTCAAATGGCGATAAAATGAACAACAACGTAACATATTCTGGATTTTTTAGTGCTAAAGTTCATGCTCTACAGCTTTGGGTGCTTCTTGTTTTGGGTTTTACCTGTTTGACATTTTTTGAATCCCATGCACAGGAAAACAGGATTCCTCCTGCACGCATTATCCTGAAGGATACCATAGATGTTGGGGATAGCTCGAGAAATGGGCTGATCAATAAAATAATCCAACCGATTAGATTCAGGGAGAACCAAATTCACCGGGAACGGGAGAGAATGGTTCAATTGATTCGAAGACTGGCTGATCAGGGAGAAATGTCCATAGATACCTTGACGGTCAATGCGATTGTCAATGATCTGATCCAACTCACCCAAACCCTTGCAGCCACCCAGGACACCACAGTCCGGCTTCAGGATGAGATTGATCAGGCCATTCTGGATTTGGATACAAAAGCACCAAAACAGCTGGTTGACTCCATCCAGATTCAACTTGGGAATGTGCTTCAGGGACTTTTGGACGATTCCAAAGCTGAAAATACCGCTGCCAGGAAGGAGCTTTTGGCAAAATTGACAGCCCTTAGACAGATTCAGTTTTCCTGCGGGATGGAGGGACTTCCTACCTATAATGCAATACTGGGGGATACCCTCTCTGTGGATTACCAAAAGTGCCTCAATGCCCAGACACGGATATTTGGATGGCATCTGCCATCTATGAATGATAGAATTCAAAATTACAACCTCAATTATCTCACAGACCTGATTCTGTACGGATTCGAATTGGGGGTCGATGGAAGGGAAAACAATACCAAAACTTTGCTCGGATTGTTGCAGGGTGATTTGATGAAAAATATCCAGCCCTTTGGGAAAGCTGTTTCTCTGTCTGTTTACAGCAATTCTTCAACCGTAACAGGAGCCTTTTTGAACCAAAATGCCTCCCAAAACCAGTTTATAACCCGGATCAAAGAGTTAATTGCTTCCTATAACTTGAAGGGGATCAATATTTACTTTGACCAGCTTCAGGCCAAAGACAGCAGGAATTTTTCCCGGTTTATCAGCCTTCTGAAATCCGAACTGGCTGCCGTTGACAAAAATCTGATATTGACCCTCAGCATTCCCCCAATCGCCAATACCAGAGATCTGGCCAGGGCCTCCTCCTATGATTTTGCATCCCTTAATTCCCTGGTTGATTTTTATTTGGTTCAGACCCACAAGTTGAATATTACTGCCACCCGGATTCCGTTTTCTCTGAGTCCCTTATATCCTGATCAGGCCAACTCCAGGGGTTCCATTGAAGGCACTTTTGCCTTTTATTCTAACGGAAAGGTTCCTGCGGGCAAATTGGTAATGACTGTCAGTTACCAGGGAATTTCCTGGCCCATGCCGGATTTTGTGCCCGGCAGTCGGGGTAATGATTTTGGGTCTCTTACCGACTATAAATCCATACAGGAATCAATTGTTTCCACCATCGGAAAACCGGATGGGGCGGTCATGGGCTATGATCCCGAACAGGCTTCCGCATACCTGAACTATGGGAATATGGGAAGCTTAAGACAGGTTTGGTTTGATGACTCCAAAAGCCTGGCTGATAAATATACCTGGGCATTGGATAACGCTATCGGAGGGGTTGCTATTTGGGGTTTGGGATATGATGAAGGCTACACCGAACTTTGGGATGTTTTGGGGGCCACGCTCATCAGGGTTGACTCCGTTGTGGTAAATACAGAACTTTTGGAGGCTGAAAAAGTGCCCCAGAAGCTGAGTTTGCTGGAATACCTCTGGACCTACAAACAGGACATCCAATGGGCCGGACTCAATGATATTTACATAGGTGACCCCAACAAAAAGCCAGAACCCGATTATTGTTATTTTGAGGTTTACCCGGACAGGGACAGTATCCAACGCCTGGCCAAAGCCAATCAGGTATTGGACTTTTGGCAAAACAGAAATGAATTTGTCAGATATGACACCACAGAATACTACTCAATCAATTCCTACCAGGACTGTGTGTGCATGGTAGGCCGCTGGGATCGGTATGCGGAAATCAACGGGATTGCATCCATAATCCTTTTTGGACTGCTCTTTATCGGGATTTTGATCATTCTTTTTGGAATCAGAAAATACGGGGACGAATGGTCCATGCGCAGTTTGTTTACTGCCATCTCCATCGGTATTGGCTTACTTGCTTTGATTGCCCTGTTTTTCTACCTGTTTTTCAATACCCAGATCGGATTTATAGGTGCGGGAAGCAATGAAGTGACAATTTGGGTTTTGATCCTGATTTTCGCATTCGGAATTTCAGCTGGATTGATAATCAACAGATTAAGGATGGCTAAGAAATTTGCCTACCGGGACTTACCTTAACTTATTCGACATTTAAAGCATTTTCACCATGGGAAATTTTTCAAAAGTGCCTAAACCAGAAAGCTCTAAAAAGCAGGATTTGGGTCAAAATAAGGTTCAAAAACCTTCAGTCCAATTAAGGGATAACCGGGCTGAAAATGCCTTGCAGCTCAAACTTTCGGAAGTTGCAAATTCCCGGAAAGGAAAAGATGCCGTACAACGGGTGGGATCGGAGGAGGAGGAACTTCAGCTGAAAGGAATTGACCAAGAGGATGACCTTCAATTGAAGCGCTTGGATGAGGATGAACTTCAGATGAAGAGTATTGAGGAAGAGGATGAACTCCAATTGAAGGTAACAGAAGAGCCTGATATTCAAATGAAAGGAATGGATGAGGATGAGCTTCAGTTGAAGTCCACTGATCCATCTTTATCCGAGTCTTCCGATCTTGACAAGGACGGATTTACTCCAAATGGGGTGAGAAATAATACAGGATTACCGGATCGACTTAAATCAGGTGTTGAAAATCTTTCGGGATACAGCCTCGATGATGTTAAAGTACACTACAACTCAGATAAACCGGCTCAACTCAATGCCCATGCATACGCTCAAGGAACTGATATTCATCTTGCTTCCGGTCAGGAAAAACATCTTCCCCATGAAGCATGGCATGTTGTTCAGCAAAAGCAGGGGAGAGTGAAGCCCACCCGGCAGATGAAGGGTAAAGTCAATATCAATGATGACCGTGGATTGGAGGCCGAAGCAGATAACATGGGAGCGAAGGCTTTACAGTTGAAGGATTCGGTAACCAAGACCCGCAATTCGAAGTCAACCTCACAGATCGTACAAAGAAGCGAAGATACCGCATTGACCGACAGTCGAATGGATGCGCTGGTAAACCGGGTTCTGGCCATTTTAGGCGTTTTGACGGCACAGGGAGAAGATTGGGAAAAGACCTATGGCGACAAAGGCAGGAAACTTGGGCAGCAGGGGGTGGAAAAAGCGAAAGGAGCCCTGTTTGGCAGCGGTGAGAAAGAAGGGCCTTCCCTCAAAGAAAAAGTAGTCAAGGAAGGTTTGAAAAGATGGTGGGCATCACTGGAGCCAGAGGAAAAGGCAGATATGTTAAAAGAAAGTGTAAGTTTCTTTTCAGGCCTTTTTGGAAGTAGTTCAGGCAACAAAGAAAAAGAGAAAGAAAAAGTCGGGCAGGAAGAGCCGGAAAAACCAAAAGGCAAGGAAAAAAAGTTTGAATCAGATATTACCTCGCAAGACCTCAAAACACTTTATGAGGCCTACAAAGGGTATGGGAAAATCAAAAACAAAATCGAGGAGTTTGAATCTGGGATAAAAGATTTGGCAGAGGAGCTCGGAACAGATGTGGGAGTAAAGGTGGGGGAATTCAGAAATGAACGGGAGTTTTTATCCAAGTTTGAAGAACAGCGAGTCCCATACAAAGTTGCCAAATTGGAATTTGCTTTTTTAAAGGAAACCATAGAGAAAAACAACGATACAAGTCGGTATCATGCAGAGTTGGAAGCTCTGTCCGATGCTTTGGATGCCAGACTACAAGGGCCTAGTGCGATGATCAACAATCCAAGCAGGTTTACCGGAGACAAGGAGCAGATGGCAGCGGCAGTTAACACCTGTTCGATTGCCTATCAAAATCTAAAAGTAGCCAATGTGGTACGTAATGGCACGACTTCTCTACTGGCCAATCTTGGGATTGGGGTTGATAAGTTAATCCAGGAAGGCAAAAAGTTTATTGGAGGGCTATTGGGGATTTCTCCCGAAGAACAACCTGTTGATCCTAAAATCGGGCAGAAGCAAGGTGAGCTGGTCACTGCTATCCAGACTGTTACCAACAAGTCTTGGTACTGGCATACAAGCGGAATATTCGCATCTAAGCCAAATGGAGTAGCAGAGGTGGGAGAAAAACTGGTTGGTAATAAGAGTGATGCTAAAAAATTGGCTGAGATCAAGGAGCACTTGATTAAGCCGGAGATAGATTTGGTCGACACGGAAAATAAGTTATCCTCAACTGATGATGAGATAGGTAAACTTTCGGGAAGTCTCGGGAAAGACTTGACTGTTGATAAGGGGCTGTCGGAAACCAGAACCCAAAAGGGGACCGAAAAATTTGTTGGAAAGCAGGTGGATAATTCGTCCAGGCTTGCGGAGCTTGGCACAAAGAAAATAGGACTTGAGCTTAAAAAGAAAGGGCTGGTGAAGAAAATCAAAGGAGAAAACAGGAGACCCCTCACACAGGTTTTCTACAATGCTATAAAGGATCTCCAGCCGGACAGTCTAATAAGTCTCGGCAAAACCATCGCTATAATGGAGCAGATTGGATCAGAACTGGATAATCAGAAGCACACCAAAGACTAGTTTTATTTCTTTTGAAATTTGGTTCTTTGATTTCATTTTACCTTAAAACTTGTAAAAGCAGAAAACTCATCTCTTGAAAATTTCTGAAGGATGGAAAAGTACCTGTTCCTGATTTCTCCAGCTTGGTCAAAATTGGATTGTTACTAATTAATTCATTCACCAATTGGGTTTTGTGAATTTGTCCTACTTTTAGGTAATCCTTTCCGTTTATCCGCTGTTTCAGCGCTTCATATTTCTGGATCTCGGACTCCTTTACCTTCATGATTTCAAAAGTAGCTAAAAAGAGAAAATCCTGTAAAACAGTTGTTTACAGGGTTTAAGTTAAATTTATTGAAAGTAAAATATAGCTATTCTAATGTGTTACTTTCCGATACAAAATATCCCATCGTGTTTCTAATCAATTTATTACGAATTTATGGCAACAAATGAGCAACAGATTTGACTCAAATAGACTCAAATAGATTCAAAGTCAGCG
>DATIAI010000065.1:0-2332 GCA_035458065.1 Algoriphagus sp.
TTTGGGGTAGCCTTAATCGATGGAATTTTTACTAAATGGCATCTAAAGGATGTTCTTAATTTCCTGAATGAGCTTAATGTTTAAAAATAAATATGCGATGAACCACAGATTCTATCACTATCGATTTCTCTTTCAATTATATCAAGTTGAAAGCGATTTCCCTGTTTCATGCCTTTACTTTTGCTTGGTTTAAAATCTCCCGGACTTCAGTTTTGCAACTACCGCAACCTAAGCCTGCTCCAGTTTGGGTGCAAAGCGCTGAGAATTCTGAACAACCGCCGGCGATCGCCTCCAGAATATTTCCCTCGCCAACCCGACTGCAGCTGCAGACCAATTTGCCGATTACGGGCCGGGTTTCAGAGGATCCCATCAAAAGCGATTTCCGCTTTTCAGAAAGCTCGATTTTGTTTTCAATCAAGCTCTTAAACTCCGCAAATTCACTTTTGTCGCCCATCAAAACCGCACCGATCAGCAGGTCATCTTTGACAATGCACTTCTTATAGTACCTTCGGCTAAGGTCAGTAAAAACTATTTCCTCATAGCCTTCTTCATTTTCCGGGATGATAATGTCCCCAATGCTGCAAAGTTCCAAATCCTTGAATTTCAAAATGTTCATCAGGACCGATCCGCTATAAGTGCTGCTGATGTCACCCAAAATGAAATTTGCCAGAATAGCCGCCTGCTCCTCAGCTGCGGAAGTAATTCCAAACAGCTGGTTCTCGAATTCTGCGATTTCTCCGATGGCGAAGATGTTTGGATAATTCGTCTGAAGATGCTTGTTGACTTTTATCCCGCGGCTGCAGATGATGCCATTTTCTCTGGCGATTTTAATGTTCGGCTGAGTTCCGATGGCATAGACGATGGCATTCGCTTGAATGATTTTGCCGCTTTTCAGGGTAATATTCAGGTTTTTAGAAGCCTGATCGTCGAACACCGTGCTGACTTCATTGTCAAAATAAATGTGGATTCCACGTTCCTGGACATCAAGTGATAGTAGCTTGCTAGAAACCAAATCCAGTTGCCGCTCCATCAGTCGCGAGGCCCGCTGAACGATGGTGACTTTTACATTGGTATGCTGCAATGCCGCTGCCAATTCCAGACCCAGTAATCCACCTCCCACGATGACAACATGCTGGACTTCTGCTGGTAATTGGGTCGAATCCAGATAGTTTTTGAATTTGTCCGCGTCTTCTCGACTGCGCATTGTAAATCGGCCCGGAAGGTCTAATTGGGCATCTTTTGGGACAAAAGCCCTGCTACCAGTTGCAAGAATCAATTTGTCGTAAGAATGTTCTTGTCCATTGCTGTCCCAAACTTTTTGGTTTTCGGGATCTATTTTCTCAATGGACAAACTCATATGTAAGCTGATCTTAAGTTTGCTGAGCCCGGCTTCTTTGATTTTCTGAAGTTGCTCCCAAGTGAGTTCCTCTGTTACGTATTCTGGCAACAGAACCCGATTGTAAAACGGATGGGGTTCCTTGGAGAACACATGGATTGAATCGGTATCATTATGCTCCCTGTAGTTTTGGATAAATCGAAAAGCAGCGGCACCTGCTCCAATTACAAGGATTTTTTCTTTGGGCTTTTGGTATTTGGTAACCGATACCGTCGTGTATTTGAAATCGGGTTCTTTGGATTGCGGATCGACTCGGGTAAAAGTCAAGTTATTGGCTCGATTTAGGTCGTTTTCCAATTGTTTCCCCCAATGCATGGGTAAAAAGACCACGCCATTTCGAATGGATTTGGACAGTTTGGCGCGGACCCGAACCACTCCGTTTTTACTCTTCACTTCGACTACATCTCCATCTTTTATCTTGTAGATGTATCCGTCGAGTGGACTGATTTCCAACACCGGATGGGAATAATGGGTCCGAAGTCGGGCCACTTTTCCGGTTTTTGTCATGGTGTGCCATTGGTCTCTGATTCTCCCAGTGGTCAAAATGAAAGGATATTGGGGACTGATTTTTTCAGAGGTATTTTCGATCTGTGCAGGGACGTTAAAGAAAGCTTTTTGACTTGGAGTGAAGAATTTTTTATCCGAAAAAAGCCGTGGAGTGCCGGGATGACGGTATTCCGGCACAGGCCATTGGATGCTTCCTTCGTTTTTTAAGCGGTCATAGCTGAGGTAAGAAATGTCGATGTTCGTGCCCTTAGTCATCGCGCAATATTCCTCATAGATTTCCTCCGCATTGGTGAAGTTGAAGCCTCGGAAACCCATTCGTTTGGCGAAATCACAAAGGATTTCCACATCAGGCCTGGCTTCACCGGGAGGATTGATTCCCTTGGCCAAATAGGAAATCCGCCTCTCAGAGTTAGTCATGGTTCCTTCTTT
>DATIAI010000066.1:0-3320 GCA_035458065.1 Algoriphagus sp.
AATGCTTCCGGGACATTATCCCTTAGCTTAATTTTTTCAGGATCATAAAGTTTTCTGAATTCTTCAGGAGCTGTATGATAGGGATTGTGTGGAGGACCCCAAGACAACATTAGAAAAAATGGATTGCCCTTATTCTTTTTAATGTAACTGATAGCGCTGTCTGTCTGGGAAAAGGCATCATAACCTTCCCAGAATTGCTTCTGATCATTTTCATCAAAATAAAATGAGTTGTTGTAGTCGTGCGTAACCTCCCGTACTTTCCAATAATCAAATCCCTGTCTGCGATCTTTGGGAACCGGCTTATCTCTTGCACTGAAGGGATGCTCATCCCTCGCGTGACCATTTAAATGCCACTTTCCAATGTATCCGGTCTGATAGCCTTTTTCTTTATAAATCTCAGCAACCGTTAAAGCTTCGTTTGGAAGAGGTTTGTCATTGTAAAACACTCCATGGGTAAGGGGGTATTGCCCCGTTAAAAAACTGGCTCTCCAAGGAGCACATACGGCCATTACAGTAACTGCATTTTCAAAAACCAAACTCTCTTTGGATAATTTGTCAAGATTTGGTGTAAACACATCATTATTTCCTGCATAACCCACAGCATCTGACCTCCATTGATCTGCAAGGACAAAAATGATATTTGGTTGAGTTTCTTTTTTAACTGAAGTTACTGTCTTTGTTGATTTAAATCCCAACACAGTAAGCCCTCCCAAGATTAGAAGGATAAGTTTAAATTCTTTGGAAATTCTATTAAACATGATATTCCATATTATAATGAATAATTTAATTTAAGATGGGATTGAATTTTACTTCAATTTTTTAGACTCTAGGTCTTTAGCCATTGAATCAAATTTGGCCCTCATTTCCTCTAGCTTTTTCTTATAAATCTGGCTGTTGGCTAAATTGTTGATTTCAAGTGGATCATTGTCCAGATTATACAATTCTTCATGTTTTAAATCATTTTTATACCTGAAGTATTTCCAGCTTGTTGTCCTCAATCCTTCACTTGGAGCTATAATATCAACTTCCCAAAGATGCTCTGTAATAAATTCCGATCTATCAGCAAGGGGATTCTCACCTTTTACCACAGGAGCCAGACTCCTACCTTGCCATGCATCCGGAATGGTTATTCCCGCAAAATCAAATATGGTAGATGGTACATCAATGTTTAGCGCAATTTCTTCAATCTGCCTATGGTTGGGATTTCTTGGATCATAAACAATCAATGGTACACGCAAGGAATTGTCATACATCAACCACTTACCTGCCAACTGCCTTTCGCCCAGAAAATATCCGTTGTCACCAATTAAAATTATCACAGTATTTTCTGACTGGTCATTTGCTTCCAGGGCTTTTCGGATTTTCCCTATTTCTGCATCGACTTCTGAGATCATCCTGTAGTAACCTTTCACGCTATGCTGATACTTTTCCGGTGTATCATATCGCCAATGCCAGCGGGTTCTGTTTTCACCGGTTCTAACATATTCTGGCTGGGCTTGGAAATAGGAATCTTCTTTTAGCAAAGGATCTGGAACTACCCAATTCTGATACATCGTATCAAATTCCGAAGACCAGAAATATTGTTTTTCCGCAGGATCATGGGCATGGGGAGCACTGAAACTCAGCGACAACATAAAAGGCTTTTCTTTTGGAGCTTCCCGGATAAAATCAATTGCTTTTTGCCCAGTATACCGCGTCAGGTGTACGGTGTCCTTACCAATCATTTTAAAAAAATACCCTCTCCTGTCTTTAAAAGCTACATTTCTATCATAGCTTTCACCTACATCGAAAAGCTGATCAAATCCAGCGTAATTCACTCCAAACTTTCCAAAAAATCCGGTGAAATAACCGGAGTTTTTCAGCAACATAGGGTAGGAAAGATCAATATAGGATTGCTTAATATCTCCTTGCCCAAAGGTATATCCATGAGTTCGTTCATACATACCTGTCAATATACTTGCGCGGCTAGCTGCACAAATCGGGGTTGTCACAAAAGCATTTTTGAAATAAACCCCTTCAGATGCCAATCGATCCATCTCAGGAGTTTGAATGACCTTATTTCCTGCAAAACCCAAAGCATCCCAGCGATGATCATCTGTCAAAATAAATATGATATTAGGTTTTTTTTCCTGAGCTAGGATTTTGAAAGAAATGGAAAGAAATACCAAGATCACCAAAACCGAAACCCTTGTATAGACCCATTTATCCCAACCGGGGCTAGATAAATTAATAGAGCAATTCATATTAATAACCCGGGTTTTGAGTTAAACCATTTATTAGAATTTGCTCTGCGGGAAGTGGTGCCAATAATTTGTATGCCTCAATCTGAAAAGCAGAATTAAAAAGAAAATCTTTCTCTGCCTTTTCTCTTTGACCATGAGCTGTCATGACCTCAACTGCTTTACCAGTTCTTTTTATATCATACCACCTTTGATTTTCAAAGCAAAACTCAACCTGTCTCTCCTTGGCGATTAACTCTTCAAGTCTACTTTTATCATATCCCACCAAAGGATCTTTCAAACCTGCCCTGTCTCTCACCTGTTGGACATAAGCTATAGCCTCGCCGGTCCTCCCCTGCTCATTCAAGACTTCAGCATACATCAACAACACATCAGAATACCTTAAAACAGGGAAATTATCTCCGGTACGGTCGTCTGGAGCAGCAATTGGAGGCTTGAATTTTCCTGTGTATGGAATCGGTCTGGTCACTCCATCCCAATCAGGTCCATTCCAGATTTTAATTGAGACATTCTTCCTTAAATCCCCTTCTTCAAACGCATTCATTAAATCTGAAGTAGGCATATTCCAACCGGCCGATATCATATTTATGGCAGGTCTCATGGTAATATTTCCGCCTGAAGTCCAGGGAGCAAACATGAAAATAAACCTGTTGGAAAGCTCTCGATTATTTTCAGAATATTGGACACTGAAAATTGTTTCCTTAAAATCCTTTTTTCCAGGATCAAATAAATCGGCATAATTTGAAAGCAGAATATACTTATTTGAGTCTATTACCTTTTTCAAAGCAGCTTCAGCACTACCATAATTCTTTCGCGTTAAATAAACTTTACCTAAAAGCGCATATGCTGAATATAAATTGGCTCTTCCATTTTCCTCCAGCTTTGTCGCACCCTCAAATTGGTCAATTGCAGAATTCAAATCATTGATAATGCTGTTATATATCTCATCTTCGCTCGATCTCCCAATTTTCAAAGCCTCTGCTGCACTTATGGGAGTTAATACCAAGGGAACCCCACCAAATTGCCTTACCAAATTAAAATAATAAAGTGCCCGCAAGAAGAGCGCTTCCCCTGAAGATC
>DATIAI010000067.1:0-5006 GCA_035458065.1 Algoriphagus sp.
CGAACTACAGATCCAAATTCAAAGGCGTAAGTGACGATTAATTGGTTGATTTCGTCCTGGGTAAAAGAATGAGAACCTTTCCGTTTTCCTACAGAAACTTTCACCGCATTCTCTGCCAAGTCCAAAATATCCTCATTGACCAAGGCATCATATAGTACGACTTCTGCATTCTGAAGGGCTTTTACTGCCTTCAAAGTCAGCAGTTCCGGATCTCCGGGACCAGCACCGATCAGAGTGAGATGTGGCGCGTTTTTCAGGGAATTTTTCATTTCAATAGGTTTGAGATAGGCTTTGAAGTTGGACTTTGGTATTGATATTTTGGATCGCTTGAATCCGGTCGGGACTAAGCAGAATTCTTTGATTAGGCTGGCTTTCCACAAATTGCCGCAGCTTGAGTTCACCGTTCAAAATGGACTTTTCGACTGTTTCTAAAAGCTGTTTGGGATAGATTCCGATGAGTGGATAATCGTTTTTTCCTTCGGAAAGGAAAGTTATTTTATGAGGCGCTTCTTTCGATTTTTCGAGCAGAAAGGCCAGAATCTCGGAGGATATTTTCGGAATGTCACAACTCAGTATCAGGACTAAATCGGATTTTGAGTCGCTCAAAGCGGTATAAATTCCTCCCAATGGACCTTTATCGGAAATCAAATCGGAAATCATTTCCAATTGGAAGATTTTGTAGTCAGGATTTTTGGTGACCAAAACCGGATTTGCTACTAATGGATAAACTGCCTCCAAGATCCATTGGACAAAAGTTTTTCCTTGGAATTGGACAAGTCCCTTTTCCTCTCCCATTCGGGAGCTTTTTCCTCCACAAAGAATATATGCCGAAAGAGTTGGTTTCATTTGATTGGATATAAGTAATTCACCTTACTCTAATTGAAAGTGGAGAAAATTCTCAGCTGTTATTTATCGGTATAAACTCGACTGGATCTCCCATTTTTAGCCCAGAAACACTTTCATCCACATAAACCAAAGCATTTGTCTCGGCAAAGGAACCTAAGGAATTGCAGGCTTGCTTCTCCATGATTTTAACGATTCCGCTTTCTTCTTGGGCTGCAAGAAAGAGTGATTTTCTCTGAGGGTTCAGCAGGTCCCCGTGAAGTATTCCGTTCTTCAGATTCAAGTCAAAATCTTTACCCGAAGTGATTTTCCGAAGTGCCGGAAGCACATAAACCAACAGGCATGTAACCAAAGAGGCAGGATTTCCGGGCAAGCCAAAAACAAGGGTTTTATCCTTTTTTCCAAACCACAGAGGCCGGGCAGGTTTTTGGTTGACTTTGTAAAAGACTTCTTGAACCTCGTTGACTTCAAGTCCGGCTTTTACAAAATCATAGTCTCCGACTGAAATTCCTCCAGAAATCAAAACCATATCAGCTTCAAGGGACTTGTGGATTGCTCGAGCAGTGGCGGCTATTTCATCCTTGACATAGGAAATACTTTCGATCGCAAATCCTTGCTCTGCCAGAATCGACTTAATAGCCAATCCGTTTGTTTCGTAAACGCCACCGGGTTTGAGTGGAGTACCTGCAGATTGCAGTTCATTCCCGGTGACGATTACAGCAATTTTGGGTTTGTTAATAACTAAAACTTCTTCCAATCCAAATCCGGCCAAAAAACTCAGCTGCAAAGCCCGAATCTTGGTACCCTTCTTTGCGATCAATTCTCCTTCCTTCACCTGTTCGCCGACTGATCTGACATTGGCAAAAGGTTTGGGCATTTGCTGAATCCGGATTTCGGATCCATTTCTGTGAATATTCTCCTGAATCACTACTGTATCCGCCAGATCAGGAACCCTGGCGCCTGTGAGAATTCGAATGGCCTGATTTGCGACCAGATCGAATTCATTGAAATCCCCGGCTTTGCTTTCGCCAACCAACTTATAGGTTTGAGCTGGCCCATACTTAATTGCATATCCATCCATGGCAGACTGCCGGAAAGGAGGCAAAGAAATGGGAGCATAAATATCCTCTGCGAGATAATAGCTCAAACAATGCTTTAGAGGCAGCTTTTTTGGCTGCAAAACCTCAGCATGTAGACTGATACTTGAAAGTGCAATGGAAACAGAAACCATGGGGATTCTTGAAATGTAGCTAAAAGTAAAAAATAAATACGTATTTATACTTATTTACTACGTATTTTTTTCTTGAAATATGGAATTCTAAGGCCACAATTGAAATGAGATGGTGTGCTTTTGAAAAAAAATCGATTATTTTCAAAGACTGGCTTTGAGCAAAAATTAAATTCCGTATGTTTGCATGCCGTTAGAGAAAAGCCTCTTTTTGAAGGATTATAAAGCATTTATATTCTAAAAAATGGTTCTTTTTATCGGTTGAAAATAGTTCGG
This sequence comes from Algoriphagus sp., assembly GCA_035458065.1. Lineage (GTDB taxonomy): Bacteria > Bacteroidota > Bacteroidia > Cytophagales > Cyclobacteriaceae > Algoriphagus. The sequence continues at coordinate 2,348 of DATIAI010000067.1, forward strand.
GGTGTAGCGTAGCCCGGTATCGTGTCCCGATTTTGATCGGGAAGATCCCAGGTTCGAATCCCTCAAATGGCAAAATGAGTCATTTGAATTAATAGTAAAAAATAAGTCTTCGGGGTGTAGCGTAGCCCGGTATCGCGCCACATTTGGGATGTGGAGGTCGTAGGTTCGAATCCTGCCACCCCGACTTAGTTTAAAAAAGCCTTTGGATGAAAAATTCAGAGGCTTTTTTGTTTTCTCATTTACCATAATAGTCCGGGTAACGTAGTACAGTATCACGACCTGATTGACCCGATAGCTATCGGGGTGCCACTCCGACTTAGTTTTAAAAAGCCTTTGGATGAATTCCGGAGGCTTTTTATTTCCGATTTTTTAAACTTAGACTTTTGGGCTTTTATCAGTGACATTCACCCAAGTCAACTCCAATTTGGGTGATTCTACACAGGTTCCAAGACAAAAGAATTTGCTATTCAAGCACTTACTGATTTGATAAATTCTGTAAATTCAGGTAATTGGTTCAGAAAATTTCAGAAGAGAAGCTTGGGCAAACGGATTCATTTTCTCTGGTTATTAGATATCCTCTCTGTTTAAATAATTGTTTTCCTAGCCCGAATTAGGGTTTTCACTCTGGAAGCCGATAATTAAGATGATTTTGAAATAGGACTCACTATTTATATTATTCACTTAAACACTTTTTACCATGGCAAAACAACTTTCTTCAACCAACGAAGATTTAGTTTCAAGAGAAGAAGCATTTGGTAATGCTTTACTTGAAGGAGCGAAATTTTCTTTGAGCTCAAGCTCAGAATCAGGCAAGCAAGCAACACTTTCATTGAATGCCAAAGCCCTTGAAGTTTTCGATATCAACGGGAAGCTATTATTCTATGATTTTGCTTTGCAGTCCGGCCGTACCCAAGTTGCGACTATCAGAGCTGCTGCAAACCGAACCATCGGAAAACCGGTCATTTCAGTCCGTCTTGGGGCTCAAAAATGGAACCTCGCAAATTCTAAATCGAAGATTGACGAGATTCTGAAAAAGAAATTCTCAAAGTTCAAGGTTTTGGGCGTCTTGCTGGTTTGCTACAGCTACCCGAAAATCGGATTGTTGGTAAGACTTGCCAATGAAAAGGAACGAACACAAGTTATTTTCGATATTTCTGATTTTTCAATCATTCCGGAGAGGCCTGCAAAGGAGGGCTTGGAAGGAGCGTTTAGCTGGTCTTTCCTCGATTCCATAGACCCAAGATCGGCATCAACTAAAAGAAAAAAATACCAGGCAGCAGCGGAACTGGCAAAAAAGGTGTTTGGAAGAGAGTATGGGGGAGTTAGCATCTACAAATTAACCGACATCGCAAAGGTTCGCGACCTATCAAACTTGGTTTTAAGAACCCGTGTTGAAAAGAAATTGCAATTCTGCACCCATTTCAAACATGATGAAGATGGTTCGCATCATTGCTTTATTTTACATGCTCAGCAGGTAAATGATTATTGTTCTGTTGCGACTTGTCAAATGATACTTTGTTATTATCGGTATTACTATTCTCAAAACACCATTGCACCGTCCTTAGGATATTCGGCAGGAAGCGGTTGTCCTGCGGACGTATCCGCCGGCTACGAGTCCTTGAGCAACAACCATATCGACGCTACTTATGATTCATCTGCTACCTGGACTGAAGCCCGAAACCAGATTAATTTATTGCAACCTATGAAATCCGGGGTTCCAGGTCATGCACGAGCAATTGCTGGATATTCAAATAATATTTTTGCCATTTTGGGATCCACGAGTAGTGACCAAAAGTTATTTGTATATGACCCTTGGCCATGGAACGCAGATCTTAAGGCAGGAGGCGACATTTACTGGGAAGACTGGGATTCCATAACACACACAAATTTTGTCTACACCAAACTTGATTATTAACAGCAATTTCCAACCCTAAAAAGACGCTTTGGATGCTATCGGCAGAGGACATTCTTAAGATTATCAAAAGTGAGATTAAAGGCGAATTAGCCCATTCATTTCCGATAATTTCCACAACATTACCTGGGTTTCCTGTTCCGCTGTACAACTCCCAAAAGAGTCAGAAGTATTGGCTTGTGCCTTTGCTGTTGGGCAAAAAGGTTCGGGGTTTAGCCATTTTCGATCTCAGCGGCAAATTGGTATCACATGGCATTTTGTCTCCAAATGTGATGGATGAAGGCAAGTTGATGGATAAAGATTTTTTTGAGAGCGTTCCGATTACCGTTTTGGATAAAATAAGGAAGCAACATAGGGGGGTTGAATTTGCAACTCCCTTCCTGTCATATGATGAAACACCCAGAAAATGGGGTTGGCTGCTTCAAGTTGAAAAAGAAAACGAAGCGCCGAAATCGATTTTTATAGGACCTCAGGGTTGGTATGAAAAACAAGTACCTGATGGCAGGGAGGGAATTTGAAGAATATTTCAGTAGAATTCCCTCCCCTCTATCTTACTATGAAAAAGAAATAAATTGAATTCAATTGATTACTTACCTGATTGAAGAACTGGTACTTTTCTTCAAAATTTTTTTACAACCGTCATAATACTTTTACTCAAAAATGCAGAAACTGACGGTCTGCCTCTATCTGCATCGATTCAGGATCATTTTTTACCCCACACATCAAGTATTTGACATTTTTTCCGCT
>DATIAI010000068.1:0-4054 GCA_035458065.1 Algoriphagus sp.
CGCTGGAGGAGCGGGCCAAGAAACCTTACCAAGTCCTGGTTCCCAGCCGATATGATGAAAGATTGTTTCCAGCTTTGAAAAAGCACCTGGATCCGGGAAGAGCTGATTTGACTCAGGAGCAAGGTGGACGTGATTTCCCTGCGATGCGGTTGGGCGAGACCTATCTCTTGTTGGCTGAGACCCAGCTGAAACTCGGAAAAATTGCCGATGCCACGACAACAATCAATGCCGTGAGAAGAAGAGCTGCATTCCCCGGCAAGCAAGCCGCAATGGAAATCACACCTGCTCAAATGACCATGGACTTCCTTATGGAAGAAAGAGCCCGAGAACTGATCGGAGAGCAATTCAGATGGTTGGATCTGAAGCGTTGGGGAGTATTGGTAGAGCGTGTGAAACTTCACAATGCCCAAGCAGCACCGAATATCAAAGATTTCCACGTTCTGAGACCTATTCCCCAAAATCAGATCGACAGAACTCAGGGTGGAGCTAGTGCCTTTCCTCAAAACCCAGGCTATTAATCATTCTTGCCTATTTGTAAAAAATAACAGCCCCGAATTTCGGGGCTGTTTTTCGTTAGTAAGAAACCAAACAAAATAAAATTTAAACTGCTATTGTTGATGATCTGATGATGATTTTTGAAGGAATACTGATAACCTGATTTGGAAGATCAGGTTGACGGGGTTTAGTCAATTTTTTCATCAGTAGCTTGGCGCATTCTTCCCCAATATTAAATGCCGGCTGGGTGATGGTTGTCAAAGACGGAGTCAAAAGCCCAGCAATACTTAAATTGGAAAAGAAGCTGATGATTTTCAGATCCTCGGGAATTTTGATGTCAGTTCTCTTAACGGCATGGTAAGTCGCCAAAGCCAATTTCTCCACAGAGGAAACCAGTCCATCCGGCCGGTCTTCTGACAGCAACATCTTTCGAATTGCTTCTATGTTATTTTCCTCTTCATGCGCACAAGTCACCTGAAGGGATGGTGTGGGAGAAAGTCCTGCTGCATTCAAAGCATCTAAATAGCCCCGATACCTTTCCTTGGTGATCGAAAGCTCTTTGGAAAGCATCAAAAAGGCAATTTTTCTGCAGCCCTGTTGGATCAAATGCTTGGTGCCTTCGAAGGAACTTTCATAGTCATTGGTGATGAACTTAGTCGTCGGAATACTTGGACAAATTCTATCGAAAAATATCAGTGGAAATCCCCGCTCATGCAATCTCGCCAAATGTGAAATATCACTTGTCTGGCTGGAAACGGACATTACGATCGCATCTGCCCGACCGTTCATCAATAAATTGACGATTTTCTTTTCGCGTTCAACGTCTTCGTGGGTGCTGTAAACTAGAAGATGATATCCATGCTGGGAGGTTACTTCCTCGATTCCATCAATAACTTTTGAAAAAAAGCTACTCATCCGCTCTGGCATGACCACGGCAATAGTCTTGCTTTTGTTTTCTCTCAAACTGCGGGCAAATGGATTAGGCTGATAATTTAGCTTTTCAGCCATGCTGACCACCTTCTTCTTGGTTTCTTCGCTGATTTCGTAACTATCGTTTAGAGCACGAGAAACAGTAGAAGGTGACAGTTTCAACTCCGCTGCCAGCTCTTTCAGATTGACTCCGGAACTCATAGGGTATAATGGGTTAATAGTGCTATTGGTCTGCTGAATAAATTCAGCCGCGTTAAATTAAAGAAATTATTCCACTTAAATAATTTCGCAATCGTTTCCGTATTTTAATGCCGTTCAGGTTCTAATTCAGGGTAAATTTATCTTGGCAATATGATCCCTGAATAGCTCTCCACCTCCTTTATGATCCCGACTCAAACCCAAACTTCCTTCCTCACCGATGATTTTTTATTGCACTCTGAATTTGCACGAATCCTTTATCACGATTATGCTAAAAGCCTCCCGATAATCGATTACCACAACCACCTCCCTCCTGCTGAATTAGCCCAAAACAGGCAGTTTGAAAATATCAGCAAAATCTGGCTGGCCGGAGATCATTACAAATGGAGAGCCATGAGGACTCTCGGGATTCCTGAAAAGTATATCACGGGAGATGCCTCGGATACCGAGAAGTTTGACAAATGGGCTTTCACTGTACCTTATACTATGCGAAATCCACTGTTCCATTGGACTCACATGGAACTGAGAAGGTATTTTGGAGTGGATGAACTTTTAACCTCTGCCAATGCTACAGAAGTTTATCTCCACACTACTGAAATGCTTCAAAATCAGGAATTCCGTGCACAGGGACTTTTGGAAAAAATGAAAGTAGAAGTAGTCTGTTCCACTGACGATCCGGCAGATTCCCTGGAACATCATGTGAATTATTTCCAGGCCAATGGAAAAGTGAAACTTTACCCTGCTTTTCGACCTGATAAATCATTCGCAATCGAGAATCCCGAAAGTTATAAATCCTATCTCAACAGGCTTGAATCTGTTGTTGGGTTCGAAATTTCATCCTTTGATCTTTTGATCGAGGCACTTTCCAATCGAATCGATTTTTTCCATTCCATGGGTTGCCGACTTTCGGATCATGGACTGGAAAACCTGGTGTATTCTTCAGAAACCAAGCTTTCGGCAGACAGTATTCTGATTAAAGTCCTTCGGGGAAATTTTGCAACCACTGAAGAAACCGAATACTTCAAATTCAAAGTCCTCAAGAAACTCTGCAAAATGTATCATGCCAAAGGCTGGGTACAGCAGTTTCATTTGGGAGCATTGAGAAACACCAATTCCCGTATGCTTCGGGTTTTAGGTCCTGATACCGGATTTGATTCCATCGGGGATTTCGACCAAGCTAAAGCAATGGCCTCTTTCCTCAATGAGCTCGACTCCTCTGACCAGTTGACCAAAACTATCCTGTATAACTTAAATCCACGGGACAATGAAGTTTTGGCCTCGATGATCGGCAACTTCAACGATGGGTCGGTCAAAGGAAAAGTTCAGTTCGGCTCCGGATGGTGGTACCTGGATCAAAAAGACGGGATGGAAAAGCAGATAAACGCCCTCTCCAACATGGGCTTGATCAGCTGTTTTATCGGAATGCTGACTGACTCCAGAAGTTTTCTTTCTTTTCCCAGACATGAATATTTCCGTCGAATTCTCTGCAACCTGATCGGTCAGGATGTCAAAAACGGTGAACTTCCTTGGGATGAAAAGTGGCTTGGACAGCTGGTTTCTGATATTTGCTATTACAACGCCAAAAACTATTTCGATTTCTCTCCTTCTAACTATAAACTTTAATGAGTACTACTAGCCTTTTTTCACTGGAAGGAAAGAAAATTGCCTTTTCCGGTGCAACCGGTGTATTAGGGAAAACTATGGCGTTTCACTTGGCATCAGAAGGTGCTGAGCTGTTAATCCTTGGCCGCACTCCTGAAAAAGTCAATGAATTGGTTTCAGAGGTTAATGCATCAGGAGGGAAAGCTTTTGGCTATTTTGCCGATGTAACCGATGAAGAATCTCTGGAAAAAGTAGCCAAAGTGATAGAATCCCAGCATGGTCATATTGACGTTTTGATCAATTCTGCAGGTGGAAATATGCCGGGTGCGGTCATCCGGCCGGACCAGAATTTTCTGGATTTGGATTCACAGGCCTTACGAAAAGTCATGGATCTCAATTACCTCGGAACAGTCCTTCCGATCAAAGCCCTACTTCCTCTGATGCTTAAATCGGGAAAAGGAAACATCCTCAATATCAGTTCAATGGCAGCTTCCAGACCGATGACCCGAGTGATGGGATATGCCTCGGCAAAAGCCGCGATTGACAACCTCACCAAATGGCTGTCTGTCGAACTTGCCCATAAGCACGGCCCCGAATTCAGGGTTAATGCCATCGCTCCAGGATTTTTCCTAACCGAGCAGAACCGAACGTTACTTACCGAAGCAGACGGCAGCTTAACCCAAAGAGGAAATCAAATCATCTCCCACACCCCTATGAACCGATTTGGGAAACCTGAGGATTTATTGGGTGCCTTGCAGTGGCTTTGCAGCGATGCCTCGGCTTTTGTCACAGGGACGATTGTACCTGTGGACGGAGGGTTTAGCGCCTA
>DATIAI010000069.1:0-7869 GCA_035458065.1 Algoriphagus sp.
AAACTTGGGAAAATCGACCCGAGGATAAGTTGATTGATTCCATAGGAGCTCAGATTGCTCACACTTGGAATAAGCTCAAAGGGCTTACTACACCGCCCTCGCTTCCCTGATTTAAAATCACCCTTTTTAATTCAGTATTCTTTTGCTCTGATTGCTTTATTTCAGTATTGTACCCAGTCTATTTTCTGGGCCTTTCTTGCCATTCGGTAAAGGCTGAAATATCTCATGATATCAAGGGATTATTGACGAACCATACTTTTTAATCTCTAAAAATCGCATCAATTATCATTAAGAACATATGAAAACCAATAAAAACACCCATTCCTTAGATAAGGAATTGCTTCAGGAACTTTTGGCAGTTAGCGAATCGCCTTGCCTTTCTTTGTATATGCCGACGCATCGCAGCCATCCCGAAAACCTTCAGAATCCAGTTCGATTTAAGAATCTGATCAAAGAATTGGAAGAATCCCTGTTGCTCAAATATTCCAATGCCGAGACTCAATCCTATTTGGAACCTTTGCTTGAACTCAGCAGCGAGGAAGGTTTTTGGAATCATACATCCTTGGGATTGGCGATTTTCACCTCCTCTGGATTTAGTAGAATAATCGATTTGACAGAAGCCCCGGAAGAAATGGCCATCGTGGCAGACAGTTTTCACACCAAACCGATTCAACAGCATCTTCAATCCACAGGTAGGTTTAATGTTTTGGCCTTAAGCCTAAATGAGGTGAAGCTTTTCGAAGGCAACCGACATTCCCTTGTTGAAGTTGAGCTTCATCCTGCAATTGACGAGGAAACAGTGGACGCGCTTGGGGAAGAATTGGACCAAAATATCCTGAACGGGACTACTTCCACAGGAAGTTTTCATTTTGTCCAAGGCAGTAGAAAAGATGAATCAGAAGTAGAAATTGAGCACTATTTCCGGGAGGTATCTCACTCCGTTTTTGAAAATTACTCCAAGAAAACCGGATTACCGCTCCTGCTTGCCGCATTGCCAGAACATCACCATCTCTTTCAAAAAGTGAGTAAAAACTCCTTGCTTTTGGAAGATGGAATTAAGCTGAATCCTACCAATCTTTCAACCGATAAGTTGGCTGCTCTGGCTTGGGAAATCATCGAGCCGGAATTTCTCCGAAAGCAGGATGAACTGATCAGCAGATATCAACAGGCCAAGGCTAATGGATTGGGAAGTGAAAATATCAAGGAAGTAGCTTCGGCTTTGGTCGAGGGAAGAGTTGATACTTTGATTATCGAAGCTGACCGGATTATCGCCAGCAGAATCACTAATTTGCTTACCGGAAACGTCCAGAATAAGGATCTCAATAACCCAAAAGTCGATGACTTGCTGGATGATATGAGCGAGTTGGCTATGAAAATGGGCGGTCATGTGACTGTCCTAAAACCTGAACAAATGCCATCCGAGACTGGAGTGGCTGCCATTTTCAGGTATTGATTTTAAGAATCAAAGATTTAAGCCTCAGATGCACCTTCAAGTGTCTGAGGCTTTGTCATTTTCGAGACTTCCGGTTCATCGGATTTGGATAATGCGATGACTTTTTGTGATCTGAAGAAATAGGAATTCAAATCCTTGGATAGGGCTTCAGCATTGCAATTCCTGAACAACAATGAAGAGAGCTAAAAAAAGAACCTGCCAGGTTTTAAAATCCTCGCAGGTCTTATCTCTAATCCAAACAGGAAAATTTTACAATCGTATCCTTCTTGCCACAACTGCGGCCATGATTCCAAGGCCTTCTTTGTTGGGGTGCACGCCGTCAGGAAGAAGTTCGGCTTTATCCATCAGCGGGGTGTAAAGGTCAATCACTTCGGCTCCGGATTTTTGGATGATTTCGTAAAGCATGAGACGCTGCTCATTATTCATTACATCCGGAGTGATGCCAAAGTTTACACGGGTCACAGGTACAGGTATCACGACATAAACTTTGCCGTCCGCAGGCATGTGGGCTCTGAACTCTGCAATCAGATCCAGATAATCTTTCACAAAATCGGCCTTGTGTGCCCAGTTTTGGGGTTTGGAGTCATTGGTGCCCAGCTTGATCACCACCACATCCGGCTGGAAATCCTTGGCTTGCTGAAACTGCGGCTCGTTCCAATACGGGTAGTCACCTTTTTTGAGGAGTGTTCTTCCACTTACCCCAAAGTTTTTGACCTCATAGGATTCACCCAACAAAGCGCCCACTTGTAGAGGATAACTGTCGGGATTGTCCCTGCCCGGACCTTGGGTGATGCTGTTGCCTACAAATGCGACTTTGATCGGGTTTTGAGCAAAAGTGAAAATCGTGACAAATAGGGAAGCGAATAGGAGGGAGAGTTTTTTCATGTGTGCGTTGGTCAAGAGTCCACGGTCAAAGAGGACAGCCAATTAAATTAGAATTGAGGGTTTATTTTTTCTCAAAATAGAAAAAGTTGCTTAGAAATTCACTGGAGAGGGTGGACAGTCGTATGCCGACACCTATTTTTAAGCAATGAAGAAGCTTTCCCTTTTGGCCCAATACATTTCCTGGCTATCCATCGATGTGGTATTTGGTGCCATGGCCGGGATGTTTTTTTTTGAAAGACTGCTTCACGCGAGTTTGCAGTGGCCAGCCTACGTGCTGTTGGCTTTGGCAGTCTGGAGTATTTATACCTTGGATCATTTGTTGGATGTCAGAAAAAAAAGTTTACCACTTTCTGACCGAAGATCTTTTCATCTGGCAAATTGGAAAACGTTGGTATTTCTACTTTGCATTACTGTTTTATTGGGATTGGTTGGGGCATTTTGGTGGTTTGGTTGGGGCAAAGAACTTCAACTGACCCTTGCCTTGGCTGTCATGATTTTGGGAAGTAAACTGTTAATCCGAAAAGCCGGGCCTGGCTGGATGAAGGAACTTTCCATCGCGGTATTTTATGTAGTAGGGATTGTCTGGCTACCGTTGCTTCGGTCCAATGGGATTGATTTAGTCTGGCAGGACCTGATTTTTTTGCCGGCTTACATGAGTCTTGCTTTTCTGAATTTGTTGATGCTTTCTTTTTTGGACCAGGACGAGGATCAAAACAGTGGATTTTTCTCAGCCATCTGGTCTTTACATCCCGAGCTGCTTATTCTGTGGATCCGAAGACTTGCCTTTGCCATCATTTTCATTTCTTTGGCTGGATTTATTCTTTTGCCGTCCCTTTACAGACCTTTTGCCTGCTTTTTATTACTAATGGCATTAATCCATTACCTCACGTTTTTTCAGGCAGGGCTTTCTCCTGAGGGAAAAAGAATGCGAATGGAAGCGAGTTTTCTACTTCCGGCGTTGCTCCTTTTCCTTTAGATTACACAAATGCACTGTGTCCGGTAATCGCACGTCCGACAATCAACGAGTTAATTTCCTTGGTTCCTTCATAAGAATAGACAGCTTCAGCATCAGCCACAAACCGTGCGATATCATGACGAAGCAAAATTCCGTTACCACCGAATAATTCCCGGGAGTGGTCCACAATTGATCGCATCCTCAGAGTGCAGAATACTTTGGCCAACGAAGCGTGTTCGTCCAACAGTTCCCCTTCATCCTGCATTTGGGAGAGGCGGAATACCATGGTTTGCATAGCAGTAAGGTCTCCAAGCATGGTCACCAAAAGGTCCTGGACCAGCTGAAATGAGGCAATAGGCCTGCCAAATTGATGGCGTTCGTTGGTATAAGCAAGAGCCAATTCGTAGGCTCCTCTGGCACAACCCACCGCTTGCCATGCGACACCTGCCCGGGTCATCCGCAGGACTTTGGCGGTATCTTTGAAGGAGTTGGCATTTTGGAGGCGGTCACTTTCGGGCACTTCACAATTAGTCAGTGTGATCAGGGCGTTTTGTACCGTTCGCAAGGCCATTTTATCCATGAGTTTTTCTGCCAAAAATCCGGGATTTCCTTTTCGTACAATGAAACCTTTGACTTGATTGTCTGCGAGATCTCTGGCCCAAATCACAGTCATGTCCGAGAAAGTGGCGTTTCCGATCCATTTTTTCTGACCGTTGAGCACCCAAATCTCTCCTTCCCGCTTGCAGGTGGTGGTCAAGCCTCCCGCCACTCCTGAGCCTACTTCGGGTTCGGTCAGACCAAAAGCTCCTATTTTTTCGAGTTTCTGCATGGAAGGAAGCCATTCCTGCTTTTGTTCTTCTGATCCACACAGGTAAATCGAGCCCATTGCCAAGCCACTCTGAACTCCAAAAAAGGTGGAAATTGAAGTGTCTACCCGGGCCATTTCCATGGCAATGAATCCTTCCAAAAGTGCAGAATGCCCCGGACAACCATAGCCCTGATAGGTCAGCCCGGCGATGTTGAGCTCCGCCATTTTGGGAATAATATGCATGGGGAACTCTGCCCTGTTCCAATAGTCATTGGCGATGGGCTTGATCTCCCGCTCCATAAATTCCCGGACTTGAAGCTGAATCTCCCGTTCCCGATCCGGCAGGCTTTTTCCCAATTGGTAAAAGTCACCGTTTATTGCCGGAATTTCTTTGGGTTTACCGCTTCCTTTGAGCATCCCCATCATTTTGGACAGATCCTGTTCGTCCATTTTGGAGACTAAAGCCACCATCTTTGGCAAGTCAACTTTTTGGGAAAGTTTGGAAATTTGATCGAGGTCTACCGAACTCAGCAATTGACGGATTCCGGATATTTTATTCAGAAGATTTCGCATAAAAAGTGGTTTTGGTTTATTGTTATCCTCAATTTTAACTGATGTCTGATGCCTATGGTTTCCTTGCACCGATTTACCAACCACTTTCCAGAGTGGTTTTTGGAGGAGATTTGGTCGAGGCTAACCAGACTTTCAATGATTTGGCAAGGGATAAAAAATGCCTGATAATCGGCGGAGGAGATGCTGTTGCCTACAGGGATTGGAATGCTGACTTTGCAGGAGAATATTGGGACAGCTCGCTCAAAATGGCCGAATTGGCAAAAGTAAACCTAAGTAAAACCAAGGTGAACGTGAACTGTGGCAAGTGGCCCGGCCAAGGGGAATTCGATGTGGTTTTGTTGCCGTTTGTTTTGGACACCATCCCCGAGAAGAAAATTGAAAAATTTATTCTTCTGGTGAGCTCTTGTCTTACTTTGGAAGGAAAAGTTATCATCTCGGATTTCTTTCCGCCACAGACTATTCTACAATATTTAATTCAGCAACTGATGATTATTGGCTTTCGGATATTTGCCGGACATCCACGCAGGGATTTACCGGATATTCGGAAGGTAATGGATCAGGTGGGATTAAAGTTTTCGAAGGAAAAAATCTGGAGAAAAGGCTGGATTAGGGCGCAGGTATATGAAAAATCCATCAATTCATCGTACTGATTTCCGAAATTGCTCAGGAGTTTGACCGATCTTTTTCCTGAAAAGTCTGGTAAAGTAAGAAGGGTCCTGAAAACCGAGCAGCACTGCAATTTCAGATATGCTTTTGTCAGAGTAAGTCAGCAATCGCTGAGACTCCAAAATCACCCGGTCAAGAAGTAATTGGGAAATAGCTTTACCCGTTGTGTGTTTGGTTAGCCGATTGAGTTGCTTTAGGCTTAGGTGCATTTTTTCAGCATAAAAAGAGGCCTCTCGGTGAAGTCGGAATTCAGATTCTATATAAGACTCCAAAGTTTTAAACTGATCTTCTGAGGGCAGAACAGTTGCTCCCAATCCATTGGCATAATGGTAGATTCTGGAAAGTTTTATCAATAATATTTCGGTAAAGCTTCTGAGAATTTCCTTTTTTGACCAGAGAGATGCAGAAACTTCCCGATTTATTTCAGAGAAAAGAAACTCTATTTCCCGGGATTTTTCCGGATCTAAAGTCAGGCTGGCAGGAAAATGTGAGAAACTGAAAAATGTAAAACGGTCGAGGTTTTTTCCCGGAAATCCCTCCCTGTAGAAACCGGAATTGAAGAACAGAATATGTCCATCAGTGTCTTTGGAAAGTTGCCAAGAATGTACCTGTCCTGGTTTAAGAAAAAATGCAGTTCCCGGATTGACCTCATAGTTTCGGAAATCGATGGAGTGATTGCCGGTACCGACAGTCACAAGCATAAGGATAAAAAAATCGTGTTTATGCGGTATTTGGATGAATTTGTGCTTTTCAAGGTGACTTCCAAGCCCGGAATAATAAAACGCCGAGGAATTGATGCGATGGTTTTCGAAATCCTGAATTTGGTAAATCGGTAGACTCTCCTTGCTCATTCATGAAAGTGCCCAAATCTTCAAAGATTTGCAACTGGCAAATAAGCTAAGGTGACCTTACACCTGATTTTTTGGCTGAACTTTCTGAAAAGGCACAAAAATCGCGATCCAAATGGATCGGCTCAAACGAAAAGTCCATGGCAGGAAAACTACTACAGTCAAGGTCAGGAGGGTCAACAGTGAAGTCAAGCTGTAATCTTCGACCATAAAAGCCAGCAAAACCCAGACCCCTATGAAAAGTGCTGTATTGACACCGTAACTGACAAACATGGCTCCGAAATAAAAGCCCGGCTCTGGATCGAAACTTTGACCGCAATGGGCACAGTTTTCGTTCATTTTGTGAAACCTCAAGGGATGCAATAAGTTACCTTTTGGAAACAAGTCTCCTTTGCGGCATTTTGGACATTTGCAGGTCAATACACTGGCAAGGATGGATGGGGTTGGTTCCATTTCTTTGGATTTTGTGCAAAATTACCCTAAAAGACAATTGGATTTTAGGACTTAAATGACCTTTGGAAGGATAAAAATCCCCATTTCCAGTCAGTTTGCCTTTTCAATACTTCGTCTAATCAGTCTGTCAAAGTAAGAACCGTTTCCGGGTCCATACCAGTTCATTTCCCGGACTTCGTGGTAATGCTGGTCGTAGAGTTCATCAGGAGTGATGTAGCCAATGTATCCGCCATTGAACGTGGTCACAATCAGTTGTAAATTGTTTTGCTTCGCTAATTTTTCCCATTCTTCATAAAAAACGCCGGAAAGCTCCCCGCTGGAAGAGATCAAAAGCAAATTTCCAACTTGAGTGAAATCCAGGTGAGGATTGGTTTCACCAAGCAGATAATTGAAAAGCCAAGGTCGGATTCTTAGATCATCAGAAATTCTAAGATGGGGTTCACGCAACTTAACTTCCAGGCGAGAGTGGCTTATCCGGGGATTTTTCAATGAGTCAAGTTGAGTCATTCCCTTTGAAATAACAGAGTCCAGGCTTGTTGCATATTCCTGAACTTTCTCAGGGGTATTTCCGGGAGAAATCGGACGATGGCTTCCTACAGTGCCAGCTGCAAACAAAGCAAACTCATATCCTCGTTTCTCCATTGCTTGGCTGAGGTATTTGGGATAGTCTCCTGACAGGCCCATGAACTTTGAACTCATGCAAGTGGCATGGGCCGAATAGGTGAAAAATATTGCTTTTTTTCCGTCCTTTTTGGAGAAAATCAATTGCCTGACAAAAGGATCAATTGGTCCACCTTTGATAAATCGATTGGCTACATATTTTCCTGCATCTGCTTTGCTAAAGCTCAGCGATACAGTGTCCTGATTCGAAATGGCGGTTTTGAGGACTGTTGCAGTTTTCTCAACAAGCAAATCGACAACCTTTTGGTCAAATCCCCCAAATGCCACTTCCCCTAAAGGTCCGGGAATGTAGCCTCCCATTCCTGAGTGAGTGTGAGTGGCTGTGAAAATCAACTGATCCGGTGAGATGCCTGCGTTTTTCAGACCATTTTCTATTTCTTGTGCAAGAGAGGGATGGACGATCAGCAATTCATAATTCAACCAGGCAATTTGAGTTTTTCCATTGGTTAAGATGATGGCTTTGACAAAGCTGCTGTCTTCCACAAATTCGTAGGGGCCTCGAGGTGCATAGCCAACGAGATCAACAGGTTTATCGGGTGTAACATTC
>DATIAI010000070.1:0-2186 GCA_035458065.1 Algoriphagus sp.
AGTGATCTCCTGCGGGCGTTTATTGGCTTATTGACGAAGTAAGAGTTGGGTAGTCGGTAGGCTTGGAAGTTGGGAAGTAGGGAAGTTTGAGGTTCAATCCCTACCTCTTTTCTCTAATCTCTCTTGCCTTTTGCATCTTAGTACATGGTACTTTGTTCATCTATTTGCTCCTCAAACTTTCCACCGGATTCATCAAGGCTGTTCGGATTGATTGAAAACTTACAGTCACCATCGCAATCAGCAATGCCACTGAGCCAGCCACCAGAAAATACCACCATTGCAGGTCAATTTTGAACTCAAAATTCTCCAACCAGGCCTTGGACAGGTAAATGCTAAAAGGAACAGAAATCAGGATCGCCAACAAAACCGTTTTACCAAAGTCTTTGGAAAGCAGTGTTACGATACTTAAATCCGTCGCTCCCATCGTTTTTCGGATTCCTATTTCTTTTGTACGCTGCTCAGTCATAAATGCCGTCAATCCATACAAGCCAAGGCATGCGACAAACAAAGCCAAGATGGCAAAGGCTATGATGATTCGGGCAGCCCGTTCTTCTTTCTCATAGTTTCGCTGAAAATCCTGATCCAAAAAGGAATAGGTAAACGGTTCGGAGATACCTGCTTTTTCCCACTGAGTTCTCGCGCTTTCCAGCACCGCTGTAGCATTTCCCCCGGCAAAGTTTGCGATCAAATGACCGCCGTTGTTTCCATTCCGGAAGCCATAAGGCTGAATACTCCGGTGAAGACTCTGAAAGTGAAAATCCTTCACCACACCGTGAATTATAAGTGTGTGAGTTTCCCCTCTCCAATCGTAAAGCAGCTTTTTACCCACTGCTTCCTCCACACCATAGCCCAATTTTCTTACTGCAGATTCATTCAAAATGATCAGTGGAATGTCAGCTGTAATCTCATCTGTATAAGACCTTCCAGCAATCATTTCAAACCCGAGTGTCTCCACAAAATCATTCCCTACATAAGCATGGCTGATCTGAATGACATCGTCCACGGAATTTCCTTCTGTATAATACATCATATCCTCAATGGATTCAACTCCGGGATAGGTGGAAGCCACAGTTACTGATTTGATCTGAGAATCTTGGAGAAGTCCGTTTTTCAGCGCTTCAAAGCTTTGGACTGCTTTTTCACCTCGAAGTGGGATGACCAGTTGTTGATCTTTATTAAAACCTAGGTCAGTCTGTTGGACAAAAGCCATTTGATTTTTGATCACAAAAACCATTAAAATCAAACAAGCCGCGATGCAAAATTGGACCACTACAAGAACTTCACGGATGGAAAAGCCTGATAATTTCCCTTTAAATCTACCTTTCAAAACGGCAATCGGCTTGAATCCGGAAAGGAAAAATGCGGGATAAATTCCAGCTAAAATTCCTGCGACAACACATAGACTAAAAGAAATTGCCCAAGGCATCCAATGGAGAGAGCCGTTTATTTCGGTTCCGATCAAGACTGAAAAATAGGGCAACACCAAGGACACCACGACTGCCGCTACTATAAATCCTGCTATTGCGATTACGATAGATTCCAATAAAAACTGACGCATCAATTCACTGCGATTTGCCCCCAGAAGTTTGCGGACACCAACTTCTCTTGCCCTTCGCTCAGAACGTGCTGTGGTTAAGTTCATGAAGTTGATACAGGCAATCAAGAGAATGAAAATCGCAACCGTCCCAAAGATGTATAGTGTGCTGACATTTCCGGTTTTCCCCAGTTCAAAATCAATTCCTGAATGGAGATAGATATCCCTAAATGGCTGAAAAAAGAGTGATTTATCAATTCCCATTTCCTTGAGGTCAACGTTCGCTTTGCGATCAAAATAGTCTTTCAACTTTACTTCAAATGCAGCCTGATCTGTTCCCTCCTGGAGCTTGGCATAGGTGTAAAAAATATTATTGGAAGCCCAATTTGTCCAGTTCTTGATAATTGGTCCGAAGTCCTGATTTTCCATGGAAAGGAAAAAATTGGCATCAATATGCGAATCATAGGCATTCTCGTCAAATACCCCAGTGACAGTGTATTCGAAATCCCCAAAAGGCAATCCCAAAGTCAGGGTCTCATTGAGTGGGTCTTTTGTTCCAAAAATCTTCTCAGCGAGTCCAGATGAAAGCACGATGCTGGATGAGCTGCGCAATGCCGAGGCTGATGAACCTTTGGTGAACGGGAAGTCCACT
>DATIAI010000071.1:0-20288 GCA_035458065.1 Algoriphagus sp.
TTGCGGGATTGGAACCCACTTATACTTTTCAGAATATTTAGCACCACCCAGCGGAGCTGGAAGCTTTTGAGAATCATAGGCTAGGTAGAAATCAAGTTCTGCCTGAGCAGTTCCCCAACGCTGCAAATCATAGAATCTATGACCTTCCATACCCAACTCAAGGAGTCTTTCGTGACGAACAGCAGTTTGAGCTGCGGCTTTGTCAGTCCAAGGAGCGTTGTAAGTATTGATCACATAGTTTGCGGCCAAAGAGCCATCGGCACGCTTCAGCATGGAATTCATGGCTCGCGTTCTAACTCTGTTCACATATTCTCTGGCTTTTTCCAAAGAACCCACTTCGATCTCAGCTTCAGCAGCCAACAATAAAACATCAGCAAAACGGATGATCATGAAGTTGATCCCAGTGTAACCTGGGGTCCAGGAGGAGTTGTCTTGATATGAACCTTGCTCAGATTTTGCATAGACATACTTCTTTGGAGAATAAGGTCCACCATTTGGTTGGTTTCTGATCCAGGCATTACCCGGATGATCTTGCCAATCCAAATAAGGAAGTCCTCTTCTGCCTACAGTATGATCCAGACGTGGATCAAGTGGACCTGCATCCGGTGTGAAAGCAGCTCCTGAAGCTACTGCCATGTCATTCTTCACTTCGTTTGCTGGGCTGTTGTAGGATTTATCCAATAATGGCAATCCGTTGGCAGTTCTGAAGGCATTGACGAAGGTAAAGCTAGGCTGGAAGAATCCGCAACAGTTACCTGGTCCAGCAGGACCAGTATTATATGGGAAGTTCAGATCAAACTCAGGGTTTGCATTAAGTACAGAACCTGTACCGGCTGCAGCCTGATAAGCCCAAACTGACTCCTCATGGTTATCATTTGCTCCGCGGAACATATTATCATAATATGGAACCAGACCGTACTTCTTTCCATTAGAAGTAACGCCATTGGCAATTACATCATCGAAAAGGGCTTTTGCTTCAGTGAATTTCTTATCGTACATGTAAACTTTTGCCAAATATGCTTTAGCAGCCCATACGTTAACTCGACCCACTTGAGGTTGAGTTGCAGGAAGGCCAGCTACTGCAGCTTGAAGGTCTGCAATTACAAAAGGCAAAAGAGGCTTGTCATTTTTCACTTCCTCTAGACCACTTCCATAATCAACTGTCTCATCGACATAAGGAGTTTGGTTGTAATCTCGATAAAGTTCAAAATAGAAGTGCGCTCTAAGGAATTTAGCTTGGGAAGACAATCTGATTTTATCAGCCTCTGTTACGTCAGGTCCAGCTGTGGCCAACAATCTCAGAACTGAATTAGCCCGAGCTATTCCTTCATAGCACACATTGTACTTCGAACCCATTTCCCCGCCTGCAGCATTATTTTCAAATCGCTGAATTGGGTTGATGGTACTGAAGTCTCCAGGGTCAGTGCCTTTATTGGCCTCTCCCCCTCTGATACTCCCCCAAACCCAGTTGGAAGGAGACCCTAATCTATTACCACGACCGTTAACCTGGGAATATGCTGCAATCAAAGATGCATCAAGACCAGCCAAGGTGGAAAGTTGAGCTCCTGCCAACTGACCAACTGGTGGTACCTCCAAGAAATCATCGCTACAACTCACTGCTACCATCATCGCCGTGGATGCCAGTAGAGCGCCGATTTTTAATTTAAAATTCTTCATTTGTTTAATCTATTATAGTGTCTATAAACGATTCAAATTTTCATGTTTAGCTTAGAAGCTGAGGTTCAAACCGAAAGTCCAACCACGGGTAACTGGATAGTTACCTACGTCGATACCAAAGGTAAGGTCAGCATCACCACCAACAGCAGGATCCAAACCCTCATAGTCTGTAATTGTAAACACGTTGTTTACAGAAGCAAATACTCTGGCTCTTTCCATTTTCATCTTCTGAAGCAAGCTAGCTGGAGCTGAATAGCCCAAAGTTAGGTTTTGCAATCTCAGGTAAGAACCGTCTTCTACATAGAAGGAATTGGCCACATCAGAAGTTGAGAAGTTTGCAGTTCTTTCCACAACCGGGATTTTAGCATCCAGGTTTTCAGGAGTCCAAGCATCTTTCAAACGGTTTGAGATAGCTGCACCTTCGAAAGTCTGGAAGAAATCGGTAAACCAACGGGATTGGTTGAAGATTTCATTTCCGATAGAAGTATAAAAATAGGCGGAAAGATCAAAGCCTTTGTAACCCAAAGTGAAGTTCATACCTCCAGTAAAATCAGGAACAGGATTTCCCATAAACACACGGTCATCTGCATCAATTTTACCATCAGCTTCGCCGGTCAAATTTCCTTCATCGTCTCTACCGTTCACATCTGCAAACTTGAATCGACCAGGTGCTTTTCCATCCTGAGTAGCATGTGAGTTCACATCTTCCTGATCTCTAAACAAACCAATTACTTTATATCCGAAGAAAGAAGAAAGTGGTTGTCCAACAGCATTTCTGATTGGCTGAATACCTCTGTAACTTGGGTTAACTGTGGTGATGAAGTCCAATCCTTCAGAAAGAGAAACGATTTCATTTTTCAAAGTAGATCCAGTAATGGTCAGTTCATAGGTCAAATCTGTGGTTAGATTTCCTCGGGTTGTTACTAACATGTCAAGACCTTGGTTCAACATTTTACCTACGTTGATGAAAGGAGGTGTAGCATTGCTACCTGCTGTCAAAGGAATTGGAAGTTGAAACAACAATTGGTCTGTGTCTTTTCTCCACCAGTCAAAAATCACATCCAAACGGCCATTGAAGAAGGTACCGTCAAAACCAACGTTGGTAGTAATTGCTTCTTCCCATTGGGTATTCGGGTTACCGATTCGAGTTCTTCTGAAACCAATCTGTGCCCCTGAATTGGAACCTGTGATATCATAAGAAGATGCTCCAATATCACCACCATACAAGGAGAATTGGTTTGTAGCCGGTACTGGGTTAGAGTTACCCATTATACCCCAACCACCCCGGATTTTCAAGTCATCGATCCAGGTAGCTCCCTGCAAGAATGACTCTGAAGAAATTCTCCAAGCTGCTGAGAATGCAGGGAATACACCGTATCTGGCATTTTCACCGAAAACTGAAGAACCGTCACGACGTACAACAGCACTCAAAATATACTTATCGTTATAAGTGTATTTTACCTGTCCAAAATAGGAGGCAAAATTTACTCCTTTAAACTGAGAAGAGTTTACTTGTCTGGTTCCTACTGGAAGGTTGGAAATAGTGATGAAATCAGGATCTTGAGAGAATGGATTCTGTCCTACGGCAGAAATGTTTTTACCTGCACCGGTATTCAAGGCTTCCTGACCCAACAGGACATTGAAGTCATGCTTGTCAAATTTCTTCTTCCAAGCTAAAGTGTTGGTAAAAGTCCAACCAAATGAGAACCCTGAACCTTCATCATAGCCAAATGCTGAGTTGTTTTCAGAGTTTTCATACTGAAGTCTTGAATAACCCCAATAGTAGTAGTTGTTATATTGACCACCAATGGAAGTTCTGAAAGTCAAATCATCCATAATATCCCATTCACCATAGACGTTACCGAAAGCATTCGCATTGAAGTTTCTGTTATCTAATTGGCCCTCTCTACTTGCAACTGGGTTTCTTGGGTTGTTGAAGCCTCGAGAAGCAGTACCTGCATAACCACCGAATTCGTCATAAACAGGAATAATGGATGGCATACGGAAAGCTTGAAGAATATCATTTTCGTCATCAGTTACTCCTCGTCCACCTGTTCCACCTTGTTGGCCCAAAACCTGACGGTATGTTCCCTGGAAGTTTTGGCCAATTCTGATACGATTGGTCACATCAAACTCTGAATTTGCTCTCAATGAGTATCTCTTGAATGTATTACCAATCATGATACCATCTTGTTCCTGAAGTCCCAATCCAATATAGAATCTACTGGTTTCAGAACCTCCGTTGAATCCTAGGGAGTGTCGGTGAAGTGGTGCAGGTGCCGTAAGCACATCATACCAATCTGTACCTTCTCCGGTCATTGCTCTGGTCAACTGACGAACGGTTCCTTTTGTAGGATCGACATTGTACCATTCTTTCTGCTGTGCAATCTGATCCGCTGAAAGTGGGCCTGGCTGGCCAGAAGAAACTCCAAATGCACCAGTCACAGGATCTCTGGTAATCAAGCTCAAATAATATGGCATCACAGGAGATGTACCTGTACCAAATTGTGGGTGTCCATAATTTGGAGCCCTGTTTTGGATTCTGGCAGTATTGGTTTCTGCCAGCCAAGTGTAAGTTGCATAGTCCTCAGGATTCATCATACTGATGCCTTCACCCGGATCAGTGACACCATACATACCATTGTAATCCACTCTAAGCTTTTTATTTCTGGCACCGCGCTTAGTAGTGTAAACGATTACACCGTTAGCTGCACGTGCACCATAAATTGAAGCCGCGGCGGCATCCTTCAATACAGTCGTAGATTCGATGTCGTCAGGATTAAGGAAATCCGTAGAACCTGTCGGCAAACCGTCAACAATATACAAGGGCTCGTTACCACCAAAGGAACCGAAACCACGAACACGTATAATTGAAGAAGTACCAGGCTGACCGTTTGTAATTACAGTAACACCTGATACACGGCCCTGGAGAGTTTGCTCGACGTTACCCGTTGGGATTACGGTCAAATCTCTTGGATCCACTGTGGCAATTGCACCGGTAGTCTCTCTTCTGGAATCGATGGAGTAACCGGTAACAACCAATTCAGTAAGGGTTCTTTCATCCGGCGCCATACTCACGTCAATGACGCTTCTGGCTCCTACCACTTGTTCAATGGCAGCATATCCGATAAAAGAAAATACCAGGGTTGCCTGGTCATTAGGGACACTGAGGGAATATTTACCGTCAATGTCTGTAGCGGTTCCGGTCGTGGTTCCCTTCACCAGGATCGAAACCCCCGGAAGGCCTACGCCGAACTCGTCTAGAACCGTACCCGTCACGGTTTTTTGCGCAAAGGCAGTACCGGCGGATAGGACTAAGAGTGTGAGACACACACTTAGCATTTTGTAAACATTTTTCATAAACATAGATAGATTGGGTAACAAGATTGATCTCAAAAACTTGTTTGTTAATTGATTATGCAATCGTTTGCGTTTTTTCTCAAAATAATTGCAACAGCGAACTATTTGATATTCAGGAAACAATTGCAATTACACCGTGGTCGGTTGACCAGCTTTATAAAACCAGTAGGTTTGAGCGCATCTGAAGATGCAGATTGAGAGAAGGAAGAATTCTAAGTAAAATAGGTCATAGGCTTGAATTTTGGGTTTAATTATTAATTGATAATCTTCAATGTTAAATAATCTAAAACAAATTTCAAACCCGCCCCCATAAATAAAATTTTGATTTTTTTGTCCTGACCTAGTTTTTAACCACTTCATTTGAATAAAAACACATTAAATAGCGTGCATTATTACGAATGAAGAAAATAATTGACATCTTAATTGAAAAGACTACAAAAGAAGGCACGCTTCTTTGCATTTAAAATAAATTAAAAAATTAATTTGTTGAGATCTCTGTGAAAAACTCCTGACTTTCACGAAGTTCCTCAAACAAAGGATCCTGAAATGCCCTTTCGGCCAATTGCCGATTCGCTGCAATTGCCTTTTTCAACTGAATCAATGCCACTTCTTTTTGTCCACTTGCAGCAGCTATTATGGCGAGACCATAATAACCATATCCAAAACCCCGCCCCTGGATCACCGATTCTTCAAATGCCGTATTTGCATTTGCGTAATCCCCGACCATGTAGTAGGCCAAACCTTTGTTAAAATAATCCTTGGGATCTGTAAAGGGGTATTCAAATCTCAGGGTCGCAAGCTTATAGTCTCCTCTCAAAATATCCAAGGCCCCTCGCAGCGCCTCATTGTGCTGGAGAAAGTCCGGATTCAAAGACATAGTGGAAGCGTCAGAGAGTTTTTTATAAGCACCCCAATAGTCTCCCAAAAATGCCAAAACCTGACCTTGATTATGTAATGTATGTGGATTTGGCTCTACCCTGTACGCCTGAGTTAATAATCTCATGGCTTCTTCCCACAATACTTCTTTTGATCCTTGGTCCAAAGTTCGCTGGGCTTGACGCATCCTCACTACCGCCATATTATTATATGGTAACGGCGATCGAAACAACTCCGTCATTTTTGAATAAATCGCCGCCTTTTCTTCCAAACTCTGTGAGGCTTCCGCAGCAAGTGACCATTCTGCAAAAGAAAGTTCATTCAAACCAGTAGCGCTTGAAAGTGCCTCTTTCAATTTGATGGATTGCCGCATGTCTAATCCTACTCTGGGCTTTGCGGTAATTTCCACTTTTGCAACCCGCAATTTGGGATAGAGATCCTGAACAATTTGAGAATAGCCTGGCACTTTTTTCATTCGCTCACTTTGTTCCAAATAGGTCTCCTGATTCATCAGAATCGTGTAAAACTCATCTTTGCGATTGGTGGATATGCCTTTGTAATCTCTGAGCAACAGCCGGAGGTCAAACCAATCATTCCATCGGGAGTCTAATCTGAGGGAAGTTTCTGGAAGGGAGCTTACGCGAGCACCTAAGGCTTTTTTTGCCGATTCAGCCCTATTCATACCCAATGCGCTGTTTTTGCCTTCTCCGCTTTCTGGCGATTGAATCCCTGTAATCTTGATTACCTGAACCTCTGGATTGGTTTCCAGAAACTCATCAATCTTTTTAAGAGTTGACTGGTTGGTCGAAGTTGAATTGTATACCGAGGAGCCAGGCGCAAAAACCAAAGCAAACTCTTCTTTCCTGACAAGGTCTTTATCAACATTTCCAGAGGTGATATATAAGCCTACCACAGGAATCGGCTCATCCGGATACACTTCACCCAATTTTACCATCAGCTGGGGCGCTATCACTCCTTTTGCAAGGACCTGCTTTTCAAAAGGGAGGATGCTCTCTTTTTTTCCCTGAAAGAAAGAAACCTCCAAAGAGGCGCCCTTCATCCAAGATTCATATTTCACCGCAAACTTCTTTTCATATTCATAGCTTGCCACATTTCTTTTCAAATCGATCGCTCCAAAATCAAGCTGGTTTTGCTCAGCTTTGAATATGAGGCTTACTTTCGGATTTTTTGGAGTCAATACCGATTCAATCGGGATGCTACCCTTCACAATAAAGCGGATAGTATCTCCTTCCAGTTTAAGTTTTTGTGGTATTAGTTGTACATCCTTTAAAAATTTGTTTTCAGGCATTATTATTGACCCGGCAGACAAGGATTCAATTGAAAGCCAAAACAAAACAAGCAGGACTTTAAACATTCTGATTCTGAATTGATTTATAAAATTCAAACGCATTTTCTCTTAATTTTAAATCGACTAAACCACCTAATGCTATGGAAAAATTGAAATTATTCTTCGAAGAGCGTGCCTTTGGAGTTTGCTCTCGCTTAGGAGAAAAATTGCACTTCCCTATCGACAGCATCCGTCTCTTCTTCATTTATTCCTCTTTCGTGACCTTAGGCTCCCCGATTATTCTCTATGTGAGCATGGCAATGATGATGAAAATCCGAAAGTATTTCCGCAAAATGAACAATCCTGTGCTTTTTGATTAAAGCTGGTTAAAAAACCGCCTGCGCAATATCAGATAGTTCCAGAAAATAAATCGAACCGGGCCTGAGGTGGAAGTTTCCATTTTAGGCTTTTCTTTTGGCCTATCATACCATTTCACCCGCTTCAAGAAGTCCCTGTATCCTCTGAATACCGCAGTGGCAAAATCTTTTTTCCCTGAAACCAGATAACCCATTGCCGCTGCCGTTTCCAAAACACCTTTAACCAATATTATTCCAAAAAACCGGACTAATGAGACATTCTTATATATCATGCTCAGATTGTTCCGGATATTAAGGTAAAGTTTGTTGGGACTGGAGCGGTCCAAAGTCGCCCCTCCCTGATGAAAAACAGTCACTGCTCCAAAATATCCTATTTTTTTACCTGCTCTTCTCAGCCTCCAACACAGGTCAATTTCCTCCATATGGGCAAAAAAATGCGCATCAAATCCACCCTGTCCAAAAAAATCAGTTGCTCTGATGACCATACAAGCTCCTGATGCCCAGTCCACCTCGACAGAATTATTGTATTGTCCTTTGTCTTGTTCTATTGTATCCCAAATTCTGCCCCGGCAATAGGGATATCCCAAATCATCCAGATATCCTCCACCCGCCCCGGCATAATCAAAGGATTTTTTATCCTGCCAAGAAATAATCTTAGGCTGAATGGCAGCATATTCCTGATTTTGATCAAGCCGGTTTATCAAATCGCTGTCCCAATCCGGGGTCACTTCCACATCAGAATTGAGCAGAATGAAATATTTATATTTATCCCTCAACTCCTCCAGTCCCCAATTGTACCCACCTGCATACCCAAAGTTGGAAGGAAGGGAAATTACCGGAACTTGGGGATAAGTTTTTTCTAAAAAATCTATAGAATCATCAGTGCTTGCATTGTCAATCACCCAACTTTCAAACTTGCTGTACTGAAGCACAGAAGGCAAAAAGGTAGGCAAAACTTGCCTACCGTTATAATTGAGGATGACAATGGCAGCCCTCTTCATCCGAACATACTTCCCAGGTCCATTCCGGGGATATTTGGGATCATTCCTTCAGTAGCCTTTTTCATTTCGGTTTTGATTTTCACCTCAATGTCTTCCATTGCCTTATTGGTTGCCGCAACGATCAAATCACTCAGCATTTCTTTGTCCTTTGGAGTTATCAATGACTCGTCCATTTCGATTTTCATCACTTTGCGATCCCCGTTCACGAGGACTTTCACCATACCTGCACCAGCTTCGCCTTCTGCGGTCAAATGCACCAAACGCGATTGAACCTCCTTAATCTTTGCCTGGGCTTCTTTCACCTTGCCCATCATACCCATTATATCAAACATACCCTTGGAAATTTATTTTCGAAACAAAATTAAAATTCTATAAACACAGCATTTTTTCACTTTTATTCTTCAGAAAGTAGTCACCTGAAAATTCCTTGTCTACAATTCTCCTCAAGGCTAAGTCGCGTTAACTATTTGAGCAACTTTTATTTATATTAAGTAGTAATTATTACTGACCAAACCTATCTCCCAAATGAAAACCATAGTCATAATCCAAAAAGAAAACATTCCCCAGCTCTCATTTGCAAAAAAGGAAGTGATTTCTGATCCCGAAGAACGGAATAAACGAATGGTAGATCTCTATCGGTCACAAACTTTAGGAAATCTGTTGCAGACTAAAGTCAAAATAACCTTTGAAACATCCGACGAACAAACCTACCAAGTTGACACCACAGTTTGGGCAGTAGGCAACAGTTTTGTTTCCTTGAAAGGAGGGGTCTATTTACCCATTCATTCTATACTACAAGTAGATTAACCAATCTGACTGATCGCCTCCTCCAAACTTAATTTTACCTGCTCTCCAGAAATCATATTCTTGACAGAAATCATCCCTGAGGTGATTTCCTCCTCTCCGCATATCCCCACGAAAGTGATACCCTTTTTATTGGCGAATTCAAATTGCTTTTGAATTTTCACCTGGTTCGGATAAACCTCCGTTTTGATTCCGGCATTGCGAAATTGATTCAATAAACTCAATGCATATTCAAATCCCTTTTGATCAAAATAGGCCAAAAGCAATCGGGTACCGGAATGCGTTTCTGCTGGAAATGCTTTCAACTCATCCAAAACGTCATACAACCTATCCACTCCAAAAGAAAATCCAACTCCTGAAACACCCGGCAATCCGAAAACTCCTGTCAGGTTATCATATCGTCCTCCCCCACTCACCGAACCAATCGAAACTCCGTGAACTTTGACTTCGAAAATCGCCCCGGTATAATAAGACAGACCTCGGGCAAGCATAATATCAAAGTCTATGTGATCCAGGTTTTCCCCCATTTTTGAAAGAATACCAAAAACCTCCTCCAACTCCTCCACCCCTTTCAGTCCGGTTTCGGAATTCTTTAAAAACTCTTTTAAAAACTCAGTTTTTCCTCCAAAGTCACTTTCTAATGACACCAAAGGAGCCAGTTTTTCCACAGAAGATTCTCCGAAACCACGCTGTGTAAGTTCTTCTTTCACTTTTTCCCAGCCGATTTTATCCAGCTTATCGATTGCCACACAGAGTGGCCCTTCTTTTCCGGCTTCACCGATGGCCTCGGCGATTCCTGTAAGAATTTTGCGGTTGTTGAGTTTGATGCTGTAGTCTTTCAATCCGAGTTTGGAGAAAACTCTACGGATCATCAGGACTATTTCTGCTTCGCAAACGAGGCTGTCTGTGCCGACCACATCAGCATCGCATTGGTAGAATTCCCGATAGCGGCCCTTTTGCGGACGATCCGCTCTCCATACCGGCTGAATCTGGTAGCGCTTGAAAGGAAAAGTGAGCTCATTCCGGTTCATTACCACATACCGTGCAAAAGGAACAGTCAGATCATAGCGAAGGCCCTTTTCAGAAACCTTATTCAAAATCGCTCCAGACCCTTTTTCAAGATCAGTCGAATTCACATCTTTAATAAAATCACCGCTGTTTAGGATTTTAAACAACAGCTGATCTCCCTCATCTCCATACTTTCCAGTCAGGGTGCTGAGATTTTCCATGGCCGGAGTTTCGATCTGCTGGTAGCCAAAAAGTTGGAATGTTTCTTTGATTGTATCCAAGATGTACGTCCTTCGGGCCATCTGCACAGGGCCAAAATCTCGGGTGCCTTTAGGCAAACTCGGCTTTTGCATGGGTGATTTTTGGTGAATGAAGGCCAAATTTATTTAAAAATCGGCAAAAGCCTGCCCATAATTAGGTTTTACTCCGGAATAAAATCAGAAGAAGTGTAGGCGGAAAAGATTTGTTTCCTTACTTTTGCGCTTCGTTTCGAATTCAAAAATTTAAACATATAAGGCCATGGCAGTTACTACACTGAAGAGAAAACTTAAAAGAAAAAGACAAGGTCAGAAAGCTCGCGTGATCAAAATCAAGCAGTTGAGCGCTAAGCCAGTGATTAAAAACGTAGATATTGAAGAGCTTAAGGCTTCTTTTGCTAAGTAATCACCAGTCTTCAAAGATATTAAGGCGTCCAATCGGGCGCCTTTTTTATTGCCCTCTTTTTCCCAATTCCACCACCCGGAGGTTTTGGATTTTTCCCTTTTCGAGTTCAAAAAGCAGCAACGTCCTCATGTGATGAAAGCCCTGCTGTCCGATTGCCCCCGGATTCATGTACAGGCAATTCAGCGATTTATCAAATTCCACTTTGCAGATGTGAGAATGCCCGCAAATGAAAAGTTGCGCGCCAAATAACTTGATCCTTTCTATCACACCTTTTGAATATCGGGGAGGTTTTCCACCGATGTGGGTCATCGATACTCTTACACCTTCCAACTCAAATTCCTGCCATTCCGGATAATCCTGTTGGACCACTTGGTCATCAATATTTCCAAAAACACCACGAATCGGTTTTTCTTTTGGGAGAGCCTCCATCACTTCAAGACTTCCGATATCACCGGCATGCCAGATTTCATCCACTTCCTGCAGATAGCTGAGGGTTGTGTGATCAATGTAACTGTGTGAGTCCGAAATCAATCCGATCTTTTGGGGCATTTTGAAACGAAAGGGGGTTAATTTTCGGTTCAATATGGCAGACCTTGTTCATTAATTCAACCCAATGTCATGAAATCGAGCATAACTCAAGCGTCACACAGAGGTATAATTATAAATCTTAGGAGATTCCTCCCGATAGCTATCGGGATGACCTTTAAAAAACAAATTACAATCATATGAATACTAAACTTGTATGTCTATTTGTCTTCCTTTTGTTCGGAGTATCCTCTTTTGCTCAAACTCCTGAAAAAGACTCCATTAATGTCATTTCCATCGAAAAATTTGAGAAAATGGCAGCCAAGAATAAAAACATGGTGATCGATGTCCGAACCCCAGAGGAAGTTGCGGAAGGCCATTTGACCGGCTCCCTTAACATCAATTTTCTCGGAGAAAATTTTGCCCAAGAAATCGAAACACTTGACAAAAAGAAAACCTACCTGCTTTACTGCAGAACTGGCAATAAAAGCAGAAAGGCCGCTGACCTCATGGAGAAAGCAGGTTTCAAACATGTTTACATGCTGGAAGGCGGCATAACCGCTTGGAATGAAGCAGGAAAACCGGTAGAAAAATGAATAAAATCCAATCTATCAATCCTTGGACCGGTGAGGTAAACAAGGAATTTGAAGCACTATCGCAGCAAGAAATCGACAGCAAAACTGAGGCCGCTGCGAAATCCTTCGAATCCTGGAAGTTGACACCAATCCCGGAGAGATCAGCTTTATTGAAAAAAGCGGGAGAAATTCTCAGAGAAAACAAGGAAACCTATGCCCGGCTGATCACATTGGAAATGGGAAAAGTAATCCGGGAATCCCGGGCAGAGGTTGAAAAATGTGCTTTGGCCTGCGATTTTTATGCAGAGCATGCTGCTCAATTTCTAGCACCTGAAAAAATCACACTCCCTGATGGCAAAAAAGCCAAAATCCTTTATCAACCCTTGGGAACAATACTGGCAGTGATGCCCTGGAATTTCCCCTTTTGGCAGGTATTCCGGTTCGCAGCCCCCACTTTGATGGCAGGTAATGTAGGCATCCTAAAACACGCCTCTAATGTCCCTCAATGCGCCATGGCTATTGAATCAGTTTTTCGGGAAGCGGGGTTTCCCGAAGGAGTTTTCCAAAGCTTTTTGATCGATTCCAAAGCCACTTTATCACTTTTGGATAGAGATGAAATCAAAGCTGTATCCCTGACTGGAAGTGAAAAAGCCGGAGCGGCAATTGCCTCGGCAGCCGGGAAAAACATAAAAAAATCCCTTCTCGAACTTGGAGGAAGCGATCCCTTTATTGTTTTGGCTGACGCTGATATTGAAAAAGCCGCGGAAATAGCTATCAAAGGACGGATGGTAAATTTTGGACAAAGCTGCATCGCAGCCAAGCGCTTTATCATCGAGGAATCGGTCTTTGATCAGTTTTTGGAAATTTTTAAAGAAAAAATAAGTCGGCTCAAAGGTGGGGATCCCCTGGATGAGAACTCTGATTTTTCCTGTATGGCAAGGCCTGATTTGGCGGCAGAGCTATACGGACAGGTTGAAAAGTCTGTCGAACTTGGAGCAAAAGTCTTGCTTGGTGGCCAAAAGCCAGCAGAAGGAAGCGCCAAATTCTTTCCTACGATATTGACTGAAATTCCTAAAAATTCACCTGCATTTTCACAGGAGTTGTTCGGTCCCGTGGCGATTTTTTTCAAAGTGAAAAATGCCCATGAAGCTATCCAAATAGCCAATTCCACTGAATTCGGACTCGGAGCATCCCTCTGGACAAAGGATTTGAAAAAGGGAGAAAACCTGGCTTCGGAAATCGAAAGCGGAGCTGTTTTTCTCAATGCCATGGTCGCCTCTCAACCTGCCCTTCCGTTTGGAGGAATTAAAAAGTCTGGATTCGGAAGAGAGCTCGGCCGACAGGGCATTCTGGAATTCGTCAATACCAAAACCGTTTATCTGGGCTAATCACCTTCCCGGATAAAGAACGGGGCAGCTTTTGCTTTTGCCCGATTCCTTTCTATTTTTACGAGCCAAAATTTTGTCTTAGACCAATGAGAGAAATACAATTTCGGGAAGCTTTGAGAGAAGCGATGTCCGAGGAAATGAGACGTGATAAGAACGTTTTTTTGATGGGTGAAGAAGTTGCTGAGTACAACGGCGCCTACAAAGTATCCCAGGGAATGTTGGATGAATTCGGTCCTGAAAGGGTCATAGATACTCCTATCGCAGAGTTGGGATTTGCCGGCTTGGGCGTTGGTGCAGCGATGAGTGGCCTGAAACCTATCATTGAATTCATGACATTCAATTTCTCTCTGGTGGCTATCGACCAGATCATCAACTCCGCGGCCAAAATGTATGCGATGTCAGGAGGAGCTTATTCCGTTCCGATCGTATTCAGAGGTCCTACCGGAAATGCCGGTCAACTGGGTGCTACCCACTCTTCCAATTTCGAAAACTGGTTTGCCAATACTCCAGGCCTGAAAGT
The DNA here is from genome assembly GCA_035458065.1 of Algoriphagus sp. Lineage (GTDB taxonomy): Bacteria > Bacteroidota > Bacteroidia > Cytophagales > Cyclobacteriaceae > Algoriphagus. Next base: position 14,063 of record DATIAI010000071.1, read on the forward strand.
GATCGTGCCATCCAATCCATACGATGCAAAAGGTCTGATGAAAGCCGCTATACGTGACCCGGATCCGGTGATTTTCATGGAATCTGAGGTAATGTATTCTGACAAAGGTGAAGTGCCTGAAGGTGAGTATCTGCTTCCGATCGGAGTAGCCGAAATCAAGCGCAAAGGAAAAGATGTGACTTTGATCTCCTTCGGAAAAATGATGAAAGTAGCTCTGGAAGCTGCCGAAATCATGGCAAAAGAAGGTGTAGAGTGTGAGGTTATTGACTTGAGAACAGTGCGCCCTATCGACTATGCAACTTGCCTTGAATCTGTGAAAAAGACCAACCGTGTTGTAATCGTGGAAGAAGCCAATCCATTGGCAGCTATTTCTTCAGAATTGACTTACCACTTCCAACGGTACGCTTTTGATTATCTGGATGCTCCGGTGATCCGGGTTAATTCAATGGACATTCCCTTGAGTTATGCACCTTCCTATATCGAGGCAACTATTCCAAATGTGAAGCGAACTATTGAAGCAATAAAAAAAGTAACTTACAAAGCTTAAATATACCCCACCGAAACAAAAAAGCCCGACTCATTATTGAGCCGGGTTTTTTAATGACCATTATCTATCTTATAGCTGTTAGACCTAAAATGTCACTCAAGGTTTAGCTTAAGGCAAAAAAAAGCCCGGCCCTACTGATGCCGGGTTTTTTGTTACCCAATCTATCTATGTTATTTTTTTGTTTCCTTTTAAACGAAGGGTTGAAAAAAGTGAAGAAAAAACCCTGATTTTTTTCGTCAGGGTTTTTGAATTTTTATCTGTTTCGGACTGGTGCAGCTCCACCACCGTTTTGATTCTCAACTTGTCCACCGTCACCACCTTCTTTTAGGTCATCGTTGTTGATAGACTTTCTTCTTTTTGGACGCTGATCCATTGAAAGTTTACCGATTCTGTAGCTGAAATTCACTTTGAAATTCATGTTCCTCATTGCATTGGTACTGTTTTGCATGATGGTAGGAGTGATGATTTCGTTGTTGATCTTGAATTCCTTCATCAGGAAGTTTTCAGCACCGAAGCCTATGGAGCCTTTTTTCTCCGCAAACTGCTTGTTGAAGTTCAAACCGTACATCGCAAAACCTCCAGAGCTACCCTGTAGCTGCACTTGGCGCCCTCTTGCAAAAGAGAATACCTGTACTTGCCAGTCTTTAGGCAGGGTATAGTTACCAAACAATCTACCGCTGACCACAAATCCGTCGTTCTTCGCAGCAAACTGTGGATCTGACAATCCATTGTCGAGCATTGCATAATAGAGATCGGTGCCACCATTCAGAGACAGCTTGTTGCTGATATTGATGTTGAAGAAAATGTTGGTACCTACCGCACGTTCCTGACCTATGTTTTCGTAGGAGGTGAAGATCACCCCGTCATTCTGCACTGTTCTCAGCGGCTGAATAGAACCGGTTGTGTTTCTGAAGAAACCGGTGAAGTTCAGTGTCGTGTTTTTGATAAAGGTGCTATATCCCAATTCGTAATTGTCTGTCATCTCAGGATCCAGCTCCGGATTTCCCTGAGTGATTTGTTGCGGATTGGAGATATCGATGTTTGGGTTCAGGAATCTCAATGAAGGACGCTGAATTCTTCTGTTGTATGCTGCCTTGATCAGGTTGCCGTTTTTCAGTTTTCTACTGGCGTTCAAGCTAGGAACAAAAGTTCCGTAAGAAGGAATCTCAGCTTCAAACTCGGTCTTGAAATCTGCATTGATAGTGGTGTATTCATATCTCATTCCAGCCTTCAGTGTGTAATTGGTCAGGAAAGGAGTCGTAAAAGACGCATATCCTGCAGTCACATTTTGGTCATAGCTAAACTCATTGCTCAGAGAAGGATCTTCCAGTTCAACAAACTCCCCATCCTCACCTTCTGCCAAGAAGTAAGAGAAATCGGAATAGGCCTTTCTCAGGATATTCTTTGCTCCATATTCCAGGATTTTACTGCCTTTTTCATCTAAAGGAGTCACATAATCCAACTGTACAGTAAATTCTTCATTCCTGCTCGGGTTGACGTTCTTGGTCCTTGAAAAAACCTCCTCCAGATCTTCTGTTTCAAACAGGATATTGGTAAATGAATTATCACGGTCATTGGAGCTGTACAGGGTCAGGAAGCTTAGCTCTCTGCCTTTTTTCTCAAAAGTCCTGGTATAGTTCAAGCTGACATCGACAGAATTGGAGTTGTCAAGCGTGTTGGTTTCACGGTTTTGAGAACCTCTCAGCACATCATCCAAGTAGTTTTGGGTAAGGAAGTTGGTCTGCCAGTTTTCGGAGTTTCTCAGTCCAAAGTTCACGGCACCGGTTAGGAAGTTATATTCATTGATATCGTAGTCCACGCCGAAGTTATATCGACCGAAGATATCCCGACGTTCTGTTTCGGCTGATTGCATGGAGGTAGATATTGTTCCGTCCCCATTGTTTGTCACCTGCTTGTTTTCGAAGCTTCCCAGGATGTTGTAACCCGCTCTGCCGAATCCTCCAAGGGAGAACCCGAATTTACCCTTTCTGGCACTTCCCTGAAGTCCAAGATTGGATCCTCTCAGTCCAAAACCGGTATTGACATTCAAGGTGGCCCCTTGAAGGGTGTTTTTCTTGGTCACGATGTTGATGACACCTGAAGTACCTTCAGCGTCAAATCGTGCAGATGGAGATGTGATCACTTCCACCGCTTTGATCTCATCCGCCGGAATCTGCTTCAACGCGTCTGAAATAGAAGAAGCTGCAATCGCAGAAGGTCTATTGTTGATCAAAACCAGAATATTGGAGCTACCTCTCATAGAAACGTTGCCATCAAGATCCACAGAGAGCATAGGCACTCTTCTCAACACATCCGTACCGTCACCACCTGCAGTGGTCTTATCATTTTCAGCCTTGTAGATAGTTCGATCCACACGTTCCTCAATCAAATCACGCTGTCCCTGTACGGTAACTTCTTCTAGAGCCAACCCTTCATCGGACATTCCGATTTCTCCCAGGTTGATATCACTTTCTATGGAATTGACGTTTACGACCCGCTTTACAGTCTCGTATCCGAGAAAAGTCACTTGAAGTTCATACTCACCGACATTGAATCCGGTGATGTAAAAAACTCCGTCGCCGTCAGCAACTGCCCCTGCAGTACTAACGTCTGTTCCTGCCTTATATAATGCTGCAGTTGCATAACCGACCGGCTCACCGGTCTTGAGGTCTTTGGCCACACCGATAATACGTGCAGCCTCTTTACTTTCCCCGGTTTGCTGCGCATAGGTAGCCTGAAATCCGAAAAAGGTAATTGCTAGAATTAGATTGAGTAATTTTTTCATGGTCTTGTTTTCAAAAGAGGACTTCTGCCAATTGATACCCCAAAGTTGAATGCAAAGTTTCGCCCTAAAAAATGTAATAGACCAGCATGGATACCACGTCGACAAATACCCCCAAATCCAAGACAAACCCCATGGATTGGCCAATATTTGGCTTCATCCCCCCAAAAGTGGTTTCCGTAGGCCAAAACCCTGAATTGGTAGATTTGATTTGAGGGTTAACAGTAATTTCTTTTAGTTTGGAGACTGAATATCAACCTCATGCTATCATTCTCACCCAAAAGACGTCTTTCAGTATTGGTTCACATTCTGGGCTGGTTTATGCTCTGCGTTGTGCTATTGCTGCTTTCTCCACTTTCCTGGAGAATGGGAGAAATCGAATTACCTATCCAATTTTGGTGGAAACAGGTCTTTCTGGTTGTTCTGTTGATTTCGGTCTTCTATACCAATGCCGCTATCATAGTCCCCAAAATCTTGCTCAGAGGCAAGAATTACTTATACCTGCTGGTAATTATCCTGGGTGCTGTATTTTTCTATGGATTCGTCATCTACTTCGAGCAGTTCATCAACTATGGCGAAAAGATGCATGAAGTTTTCAACCCAGGTAAACCTTATCAGCCTCATGGAAAAAGGTGGTTGCCTGGAGATGTCTTTCACTTGATGCTCTATGTCATATCCATTGGATTGAGTACTTCCCTCGCTCTGGTTCAGAAATGGCAAAAAGACGAATCGATGCGCAGAGAGCTAGACCGCCAGCGAATCAATACCGAATTGTCCTATCTCAAAGCTCAGATCAATCCTCACTTCTTCTTCAATACTCTTAATAATATCTATGCACTCACCAATCTGGATGTGAAAAAAGCACAGGAAGCTTTGCTAAAGCTGTCCAGAATGATGCGGTACGTACTTTATGAAAATCAAAAAAATGAAACGCTCCTGAGCAAAGAGGTCAAATTCATTGAAGATTACATTGAACTGATGAAAATGAGGATGACCGAAAAGGTCAAACTCAAAATCGAAATCGAAGAACCCAAGGAGGATTTGGTGATTGCGCCAATGTTGCTGTTGCCCTTTTTGGAAAACTGCTTTAAACACGGGGTAAGTTCACAGCACGAAAGTGAGATCCTGATCAAGCTCGAAGTAATGGGCGACACCCTCTTTTTCGAAACGAAAAACCATATCTTCCCTATCAATCCGGACAGCCCGGAAGCCAAAGAAAACGGCATTGGACTTACCAATACCCAGCGTCGCCTGAGCTTGCTTTACCCCAATAAACACCGGCTTAAATTCGGAAAAGACGAATCCAGCCATCAGTATTCGGTCAACCTCACAATCAATCTCTCATGACCCTGAAATGTGTTGCCATCGACGATGAGCCCCTTGCACTTGAATTGTTGAGCAAGTTTATCAACCAAACCGCCTTTTTGAAACTGGAAGGCCGATTTTCCAACGCAATCGAAGCATTGGGATTTATCAACCAAAATGAGGTTCAACTGATATTCATGGACATTCAGATGCCTGACTTATCAGGAATGGAGCTGGCTCGAATATTAGACGGAAAAAAGAACTCTGATAAGACACGGATTATTTTCTGTACCGCTTACCACCAGTTTGCCATTGAAGGCTATAAAGTGGAAGCTTTGGATTACCTGCTTAAGCCCTACAGCTATGAGGATTTTCTCAATGCTGCGACCAAAGCTTATCAATACTTTGACCGGGTAAACAATGCTCCTGCTCCAAAAGCCTTCGAGCCCGCACCTCAGCAGGATTTTATTTTTTTGAAAGTGGAATATCAGTTGGTCAAAGTGATGCTCAAAGACATCACGCATGTGGAAGCATACAAGGATTATGTGAAAGTCCACCTAAAAACCAAAGCCAATCCGCTACTGTCTCTCACCAGTATGAAAAACATGGAAGAATTGCTTCCTTCGGAAAAATTCATGCGGGTGCACCGATCCTTTATTGTGGCTTTGGACCATATCGATTCAGTATCCAAAAATGTCATCCAAATCGGAGACCATCATATCGCCGTGGGAGAAAACTACAAAGACCAGTTTTTGGAATTTTTGGCTAAGTGGATGAATTGATTCAGTGGTCAGTTGGCAGTGATCGGTCGCAGTATGTCAGGCTGAGCACCGGAGTAACGTGAGTTACGAATTCGAAGCCTTTCCTTTTCTAATGATCAGTCGCAGTATTCAGTTTTGTTTTCAGGCTTAGCCGCTAGCCCGCCGCGGCAGGGAGTCGAAGCTGCTTGCTTTACTTACCAATTTTTATACAGCGAATCGCAAAAAAAATAAGGCTGCTTTCAATCACCAAAACAGCCTTATAAATCTCAGAATACAATCTTAATTCAATTTTTTGTAAACGGGGAGGTATCCGCAAAGTGCATTAATCGGGCAGACATACTCCAATTCAGTGTAATTATTTAAGATAGTGTAGGATTGAGGGAGTTCACTAAGTTCCATTTTCATTAAGTCGCTCTTAGGAACATAATTTAGGTCGGCTATTCCCATAACATAAATTTCTTCGTGGTGTAATTCCACTTTTCCTTCCGAAATAGTGTAGGTTCCACTCCCATACCCTCTGTAGCCCAACATTTCATCAGATCCTATATTTCTAGTGACTTCTTCTCTATAGAATGTACCGTCTCTTCTCAGTTCAATAGTATTGGAATAATCCTTTAAACCTTCACCCCAGGATTGGTCACTTTGGTAGAGATATTCGTATCTGCCCTGAATCCTTGCCTCTGGACTTAAATTCTCATCATTGCAGCCGAATAAACTGATGAGCAGAAGGAGAATTGGGAATAGTTTTGCTTTCATTTGGTTGTTGTTATAAAAAAGAGTTGTTCAAATTGCAATTAATCCAATTACGGAATCCGGTCACTAAAGGCTACA
>DATIAI010000072.1:0-23948 GCA_035458065.1 Algoriphagus sp.
AATAAGCTGAAGTGCCATTAGTGCCACACCAAGAATTGACATCTGGAACGCAATGAATCCCTCCAAACAGAATTAAAAAAAGTCGACTTTCATGTTCAGACATGGATAATCTCCAGTTGGAATCTATTTTTGATCATCGGCGAATAAATGGCATAGCAAAGCAATAGGTTGCACAGGATGGTCATATGTCTGGGAATCTCTATGACCATGTAATAAATATCCAGATGATAGGTGTAGAGGTAGGTATGAGAAATGTAGATCATAAATGAGGAAGAAAAATAGAATAAAATAGCCGTAGAAGCCCAAAAGCTAAATTCCTTTAAAGGATCAATATCCAAAAACTCATCCAGTTTGATCAATTCAAAAAAATACAAGCCACAGGAAAACAAGATAAAAACTGTATTCAAAAATGAAATGTATTCCCCGCCGTCATTGTAATGCACAAATCCGGTAAGATGTAAGACCAGGGAAATCAAAAGAAAAGTCACAATAAAAATGTTGACCATTCTTTTGTGACTTTTCCTTTTGAGAAAACTCCTGAGCAATAGAAAAAACAAAACGGCGGCTACATGAGCGTTAAATAGATTATACACCCAAAAGTTGACAATTCTCTGAGAAGCAGAAAACCTTGCAAGCATTTCATAAAATGCAACAACTACTAGAATGGCAAGTGATAACCTTAAGACCTCATTGTTTCTTAGCTTTTTCGAAAGTAGAAAATATCCAAGCAGGGCTATCAAAGCAAACCAAGATAGCAGTAGTTCGTAATAATTGACTTCTGCAAAAAAAATATCAAGATCTACCCCTTTCATCCCTGGATTTTATTGGCAAGTTGGAGGACATACCGTACCTCTATCGTAATACTCTCCTCCGCCTTCCAGATCGCCAGATCGGTCTGCTCCCGAACTCGCATAGATAGGAGAATAAACCAATGCAAGTTTGCCCACATACAGATCGGCATCAGGTCCGTAAAACTCCTCGGCGACATCCTTTGGATATTCCGTGAAGTGAAACTTGATGCCGGTCACGCCTTCCTGTCCCAAGACTTCCATCAGGTCTTCCTTGGTATAGGAGATCCAGTTGGTCTGGTCTTCGATGTCGTGCTTATTGCCCCTACCGGGTTTTCCTTTTTTGACTTCCTTGTCATACTTCGCCTTCATTTTTTCGAAGTCTTCCTTGCTGATTTTCATAGAGATTGGGTTGTGTTGAAAAGATTGATGGTAAAAATAATATCGATTGAAAAGATAATAGATTTTGACCTTATCGGGCAAAAAAAAGGAACGGGAGGCAGCCCGTTCCTTTCATTGGAAAATTTGAAGCTTTAATTAAGCTACTTTTTTGGTCTCTTTGGGAGCTGGAGTTCCTTCGTTTTCCAGTTCCTTTTTCATCAAATCCACCACAATCGGAGTCGCAATGTAGATCGATGAATAGGTGCCGACTACGATACCCACAAAAAGGGCAAATGAGAATCCTCTTAATACTTCCCCTCCAAACAGCAATAGAACAATGACCACGATCAAGGTCGTGAAAGATGTAATAAGAGTTCTACCTAAGGTCTGGTTGATGGAGTCATTGAATACTTTCACCAATTTATGGGTTCCGCGATTTTCGATGTTTTCACGAATACGGTCAAAGATGATTACCGTATCGTTGATCGAATATCCAATAACAGTCAACACGGCAGCGATAAATACCTGGTCAATCTCGAATGTCGCTCCAAATGCACTTGCGATGGCAAAAGCAGCTATAACAAACAAGGTATCGTGTATCAAAGCCACGATGGAAGCCAAAGAGAATTGCCACTTGCGGAATCTCAAGAGAATGTAAAGGAAGATTGCGATCAGGGCTGCGATCATTGCTTCAGCAGAAGAGGCCTTGATGTCATCTGCCACTGTTGCTCCTACTTTAGATGAACCTGTGATAGAGAACTGTCCCTCACCAATTTGAGCAGGGTTTTCCGCAAAAGTAAATCCTGTAACCGTGGTGATTCCTTCTTTTACTTTGGCTTCTACTTCTTTGTTGGAAGCATCGTCATCTTCATTGATCAGGTAGGAGGTGGTTACTTTCAGGGTATTGTTAGAACCGTAGGTTTTTACTTCTACTGATCCGTCAAATTCTCCATCCAAGCCGACTTTGAGTTCTGACGGAACTACAGGCTCATTGAATTCGACGATGTAAGAACGCCCTCCGGTAAAGTCTACTCCGAATTTCAATCCGTTGACCAAAGCGATTCCGAGACCAATCACGATGATGGATGTAGAAATGATATAAGCAAATTTTCTTTTGCTCATAAAGTCCACATTCAGTCCGGTAAGTGCATTTTTAGCAAATGGAGCTGTGAAATTGATGGTGCTTTTGTCCCCTTTTTTGGTCATCCAGTACACGATCACCCGAGTGATGAATACAGAAGAGAAGAAAGAACAGGCAATACCGATCATCAATACAATTGCGAAACCCTTTACCGGTCCTTGTCCCAAGGCAAAAAGAATTGCTCCGGTTAGGAAAGTAGTCACGTTACCATCCAAGATGGCCGAGAATGCTTTGTTGTAACCTGCGTCGATAGCAGCCATCAGATTGACCCCGTTTCGGAGCTCTTCTTTGATCCGTTCGAAAATCAATACGTTGGCATCAATCGACATACCAATCGTCAACACGATACCGGCGATACCGGGTAGGGTTAGGGCCGTTCCCAACTGGGCAAGAATCCCCAGAATAAAGAATATGTTGAAAACCAAAGCAGCAATAGCGACTAAACCGCCTTTGGCATAGTAGGCCAACATGAAAAGAACGACCAAAGCCAATCCTGCAATCATGGAGAATACACCCTGGTTTTGAGCTTCCTTACCTAGAGTTGGACCGATGATGCTCTCCTCTACGATTTGAGTGGGTGCTGGCAGCGAACCAGACTTCAGAATATTTGCCAAATCTTGTGCTTCTTGTAGAGTGAAGTTGCCGGCGATTTCAGATTGTCCGTTAGGAATCTCACCGTTTACCACAGGAGCGGTGTACACATAATCATCCAAAACAACAGCGATTCTTCTTCCGATGTTTTCAGAGGTCAAAGTTCTCCATTTTCTAGCCCCATCTGCATTCATCTGCATAGATACCGCAGGCTGAGAAGTCTGATCCAAAGTCTGACGGGCGTCGGTCACCACATCTCCTTCAAGGGGTGCCTGATCAGATCCACGGGTTGTTTTGATTGCATACAGCTCCAACAATTCACTTCCATCCTCTGCAAGGGTTGGTTTCACACCCCAAAGGAGTTTCAGATCTCTTGGAAGGAATGACTTGTATCGCTCGTTTTTGATGATTCTGTTGATCGCTACGGTATCACGTACATCGTACACCAAACCATAATTCGCTTTCATCAAGCTGATCATAGGCGATACGTTATTTGCATTATTAGCCGGATCAATTTGCTCCAGTTGCTTTTCAAGGGCATTTCTCAGAGAATCTTCGGAAGAAACTTCGGCTGTGGTATCCACTGCGGCAGGAGTTGCTTTTTGATCCGCAACCCAGGTAGAGTTGATCGTTTCGATAGATCCTCCATATTCATTCAATTCCAAAACTTCCCAAAACTGAAGTTTTGCCACGCCCTGAAGCATATTTCTTACACGCTCCTGATTGTCTACACCTGGAAGTTCTATCTGAATTCTTCCCGAGCCGGCAATTCTCTGGATGTTTGGCTGTGAAGTACCAAATCGGTCAATACGGGTTCTAAGAATGTTAAATGAACGCTCAATAGCATTTTCAACTTCGGTATTGATCAGATCAAGGATGTCCGAATCAGAGGATTCCAAAGAAATTCTTCCTCTGTTTGCCGCTGTTGCGAAGATGGTGCTCAGGTTTTTACCTGGATTGTTTTTCTGCCAAGCAGAATAAAATAAGTCAACAAATTTGGTATCAGAAGTTTTTGCCGCTTCTCTGGCTTCTTCGATGGATTTGTTGAATGCTTCATCTTTTGGATTGCCAGCCAGGCCTTTTACAATTTCTACAGGAGAAACTGCTAAAGTCACGTGCATACCGCCCTGAAGGTCAAGACCAAGGCCAAGTTCGGTCTCTTTTATTTCCTGAAAAGTGAAATCAGCACCCAGGAAATTGTAAACCGGCTCTCTCCATACGGAATCGAGGTAGGCTCTCTTTTTGGCAAAGTCAACATTGCCGGAGGCATCGGTAGCATAAGCTTCAGCTTTTTGCTGGATACCATTGGATACGAATGTGAATGACAGATAGTACAGACAAAGCGCTGTAACTATTACTGTCAAAAACACAATAATACCTTTGTTTTGCATAAGAATTGAATTGTTTAATTAATTAAGAAATACAGAATTGAAACCAAACCTGAAGAGGTTCAGCAGTAATTTTTTCGGAAAAAAATCGAAAATCAGGGCCCCTGAGTGGAAATAATCCGCTCAAAAAGTATCTCTATGAGATGGTTGGGAACTAAAGCCGAAACGGCCTGGTGAGTAGGTAATTTGAATTCAAAGCTGAAAAGCTGATAGATCAGGTAAAAAACTGTATCTGCGACATGGAGTATGAAGGGAACCACTGCGTCGACAGCTACATTGAGAAATGTCTGATCGGGGTTTTCGGAGGAATGCTCAGTTTTGGCGATTTCAGCTTCCTGAGGAATGTATTCAACGCTGGAAATGAACAGGCAAAACAGCATAGCCATCAGAAGCGTAAAGCGCTGCTGGAAGAGACTGTTATGTATTATCCTGTTTTTCATTCGCCGCAAATATAGGCATTATTTGAAAATCCAACTTTGTGCTTTCATTTTTTTGGATCACTAGCCTGATTTGGCCCTGAGATAGGTACGGATGACCTCCAAGGCCATGTCAAAACTGGAGTTGTTTGGTACGATCAGATCTGCTTCGTTTTTGAAGGGTTTGATGTACTTTTCATAAGTAGGCATCACGTGCATTTCATACCGGTACAGCACATCATCCAGATCATAGCCACGCTCCACTTTGTCCCGGATAATTCTACGCTTCAGTTTGATATGATCTTTGGCATCGATGAATATCTTCAGATCGAGCAGGTCCGCAAGTTCGGGATAGAAGAGTACAAAAATTCCCTCCACCACTACAACAGGAGCCGGAGAGAAGGTGAGCATTTTGGGCTTTTTGGAGGCATTGTTGAATGTGTACTCTTCCCGATGTACCGCTTCTCCATTTTGGATTTGGCGGATATCAGCTGCATACTGCTCAAAATCGATGCTATTGGGGGTGTCAAAATTGTGGATTCCCTGGGAATCAATGGGCTGCTGATGACGGGGCTTGTAATAGTTGTCCTGTGAAATGAGGCAAACTTCGCCGGGTTCAAAACTGCTGAGCAAACGCTCCAAAAATAAAGTTTTTCCTGAGGCTGAACCTCCGGTGATCCCGACAATGAATGGTTTCTTCATGGAAGACAAAGGTAAATTATTTTAGCCTTGATCTCAGAATTTTCTATTGCTGAGAAAGGAAATCAGGCTTTTCACCGCTTTTCCCCGGTGGCTGATTTCATTTTTTTCGGACAAAGTCAATTCAGCGAAAGTCCGGTCAAATCCGGCAGGCCGAAATACCGGATCGTAGCCAAATCCCCCCAAACCTACTTTTTCATCCAATATCTCCCCCTCTGCTATTCCTTCAAAGGAATATTCTTTTCCATCCAAGATCAGTGCGATGACCGTTCGGAATCTGGCCGATCGGTTGACTTCCCTCTTCATTTTCTCCAAAAGCAAGGAAATATTCCGCTCATCGCTTCGAGGCTCACCGGCAAATCTTCCGGAATAAACCCCCGGCGCTCCATTTAAAGAATCCACTTCCAGTCCGGTATCATCGGCAAAACAATCGACTCCGAAGTGTTCTTTCACAAACCGAGCTTTCTGAAAGGCGTTGTGATCCAGCGTATCGCCCGTCTCAGGAAGTTCCTCAAAACAGCCAATTTCCTGAAGAGAGACGACTTCATATTCCGGACCCAAAGCGGCTTTTACCTCTTCGATTTTTTTGGAGTTATTGGTGGCGAAACAGATTTTCATGGGATGGGAAGAATAAATGGGTGGAAAAAATGCTTTGCAAAGGTCGCAGAGATTTTTAGAATCGGTAGCTAAAAATCAGGAAAGAGGGATTTTTTGCCGAGTACCATTAAACTCCTAAAGTTCCCTTTCATTTCCCCATTGATTTGAAACTTGTATTTTCGGGATATGAAAAAAATCACCATCTATTGCGGTTCGAAAAAAGGAAACAGCGGAGTCTATGAAGCCGGGGCCCGTTCGTTGGTCCAGGAAATGATCAAAAGAGACCATTCTCTGGTGTACGGTGCTGGCCGGGTTGGATTGATGGGAGTCATCGCGGACGAAATGCTGGCTGCCGGAAAGGAAGTTCTCGGAATTATTCCCCAAAAACTGGTGGATCGGGAAGTGGCTCATCTCGGCTGTACCGAACTGATCATTGTTGAAACCATGCGTGACCGAAAGTGGCTGATGGCGGAGCGGGGAGATGGATTTATAGCCATGCCAGGTGGAATCGGGACGCTGGAAGAGCTTTTTGAAATCATGACTTTGAATCAGTTGCATTACATCCAAAAGCCATTAGCCTTGTACAATGTCAATGGGTATTTCGATAAACTGATCGAGTTTTTGAATCATGCCATGGAAGCTGGCTTTCTTTATCCCGAGCAGGAAGAGATGCTGATCATTTCCGACGATCCGGTTGATTTGCTTGACCAGATGTCCGCATACCAGGCAAGACGCCCGGCAGATTGGTAATTGAGATGTTTTTGGGATTTCGGATTTTGGATTTGCGATTTTGGATATAGATCAGAGATCCAACTTCGGTCCGTATTTCGTCTTTGGGACTTCGTATTTCAGAAAGATAAATTGTACTTTTGCCAGAACCCTGATAGCTGTATGATCGACAAGCTTTTTCCACTGGACAAAAATTACATTTTAAGACAAGCCCAGTATGTATTGGAAGAGGAGATGATGGATCAGATGATCTATGAGCTAAAGCGGTCTTACACCTACCTCTACAATCCCCTTCAACTGATGGATCAGACCTATGCCAGAATTTTGGATACGTTTGATTTTCCCACAGATCGTGTTCGGATGATTTACAGGCAGCTTTGCGGAATCTACCGCTTCAAAAACAGGGATAACCAATTGGAATTACTTTTTGACGGGCGTACGCACTTTGACAAATTCAAGGAAGAATGGGAGGCAGGTTTGATCTCTTGGCTTCAGGATCTTGGTCACCATGAGCAATATGTGAAAACCATGTTGAGAATGACTTTGCTTTACGATACAGAATCAAGGGCCGAATGGGCTGAAAACCACTGCAAGGCGTTTATTAATCAGTACTTTGAGCTAAAAGTTGTAAAGAGGCAAGGAGAATTGAGATTGAAGGTCAGTTGATTTTCTAAGTCAATACATATAATTAATAAAGCCACCCTCTTGGATGGCTTTTGTCTTTTCCAGATTTGAAGTTTCTGAAATCAGAAGTTTGGGCTCAGGATGTATTTGCTATAGAAGTCATCGATAGCTTTTACCGCTTCAGTAGCATTCTCCACTACAGTGAATAGCTCCAGATCTTCTTCTTTGATGTATTGGTTCTCTGCCAACAAAGTTTTTTTGATCCAATCCACCAATCCTTCCCAATAAGATTTTCCCACAAGAACTATTGGGAATCTCCCTATTTTATTGGTTTGGATCAGCGTGAGCGCTTCGAAAAACTCATCCAAAGTTCCAAATCCGCCAGGTAAAACCACAAACCCCTGTGCGTACCTGATAAACATTACCTTTCTTACAAAGAAATAATCAAAGGTGATCAGCTTATCCCGGTCAATGTAGATGTTGTTAAACTGCTCGAAAGGCAGAACAATATTCAAACCGACAGACTTTCCGCCCTCTGAATACGCACCTTTGTTACCGGCTTCCATGATTCCCGGGCCACCACCAGTGATGACACCATAGCCATGGCGAACAAGCTTAGCTGCAATTTCCTCAGCCATTTTATAGTATTCATGATCTCTTGGTGTTCTGGCGGATCCGAAGATGGATACGCAAGGACCGATTTTGGCAAGTTTTTCATACCCTTCGACAAATTCTGACATTACTTTAAAAATTGCCCAGGAATCCTCACTTCTGATTTCACTCCAGTCGCGCTCCTTGAAGGCCCGCCGAATGCGATCTTCGGCACTTTTGTCTTCCAAATTGTTCATGTTCCTTCGTTTTAGTCTTTCAAAAAAACGATTCTCCCAAGGAAATGTCGGTGTTCGGATGCGTGTTAAAATTAAACAACTGATAATCAGTCAGAAAAAATGAGCTTTAGCTCGGGTTTAATGGGAAATTCTTCCGCTACTTTTGTCTTCTGAAAAAGAAATGATGAATCTATTTGAAAAATCTGAGGCAGTAAAGGAAATTTTTCTGGAACTGGAAGCAGAATCCCGTCAATTTCATGCAGAGGCGGGAATGGGCTGCATTTCCGGTTGCGGATTTTGTTGCGCAAATCCAGAAATTCCAGCCTCACCTTTGGAATTTTTACCATTGGCTTTTGATCTCTATGAAAAAGGAAAAGCTGAAGAAGTAGCCAACTTACTTTCCTTAGCCGACCAACCTGGTAATTGTATCGTGTACCGATCACAAAAAGAGGATGTGACCAAAGGCTTTTGTGGAAATTATGCCAATAGGGGATTGATTTGTAGGATTTTTGGTGCCGCTGCACGTCGGACAAAATTCGGTCAAAAAGAACTTATTACCTGTAAAATCCTGAAAGCAGAAAAGAAAGAAAGGTTCGCTGAGACCTCTTCTCGAATCAATTCTGATTTGGAAATACCCATGGCAATGGCGTATTATACCCGACTTGCAGATGTGGACCAATCTTTGGCAAATCAGTACCCTGTCAATCAGGCTATTTTAATGGCTCTGGAGTTGGTTTTGAGGTTTAAATTTTACGAAGGAGCAGAGTAAAGGGAAGAGTTCTGATTTTTATGCTCATAGGTTTTCAAGTATATTAGAATTATGGTAAATGATAAATTGGCAACAAAATACCCGGTGATATGTTGAAAATCGGCGAAATCGTCCAAACAGTTAAGGGTATCGTTGAAGCCCGCATTGGAATAGTCAAGCAGGAAATCCAGGAACAATTTGTCGGGATATTGTCCCGATTGATTTTGTTGATTGCGATTGGAAGTATGCTTTTGCTGGTCTTTCTGTTTCTGTCTTTATCACTGGCGTTTTTTCTCAGCCAAATCACAAAAAGCCCCTATTTGGGATTTTTGATCGTGGCCTTGATCTATTTTTTGATCGTGCTGGTGATGATCCTAAGTCGGGATTCTTTAAGTTTCCAGAAAAAGGTAGAGATCGCACTTAAAGATTTTATTTTCAAAATTAAATCCAACCGAGAGGAAGAAGAAGATGAGCAATAAACTAGAAAAGAAATCAGAGGAATTGGAGCAAACTCTAGCCAAGCAGCTGGAATTGTTGAAAAAGGATTCGGAGGATTGGTTGAAAGTAGGTGCCGTGGTTGCAGTGGGAGCCTTATTAACCTATGGGATTTTAAAGGCAACCAAGAAAAAGAAAGTGAAAACTACCGACAAAGCTTTGGAAGTTCTGGAAAAAGAAGGCCTGCTCAACGAGGACATCAAGAAGCGCCTGACCAAATCCAAAAGTGCCACATTCTGGCCCAGTTTGACCCAAAGGTTGATCATTTTGGGACTTGCCCTGGCCAAAGACAAAATTTTCCATGAGATTTTTTCTTCCCCAGCCGAGGTAAAAGAAGGTGAAAAAAGTAAGTAAACTTCTCAAATCTCTATCTAAGGCTCAAAAAAAAGGAATTGCCTGGTTGGTAGATCCTGAAAAATTCACTGACTTCGGACAATTTGCTTGGGTAAAAGATTCGGGACTTGATTTGATTTTGGTTGGGGGAAGCAGCATTTCTTCCCCGAATTTTGACCAGACTATCCTAACCCTAAAGAAATTAGCCGGAGATATTCCAATTTGTATTTTTCCCGGATCTTACCTTCAGGTTTCCGGTTTTGCAGATGCCATCTTATTTATGGGTTTGATTTCAGGCAGGAATCCTGAATTTTTGATTTCCCATCAAGTTATTGCAGCCCCTGTAGTGGCTAAGTTGGGCTTGGAAGTGGTACCCACAGGTTACATTTTGGTCAATCAAGGGGAGCTTCTCAGTGTCCATGCCGTAAGCCAAACTTTGCCGCTTTCCAATGAAGATTATGATGTGGTGAAAGCTACAGCTTTGGCAGGGAAATTTCTCGGGATGCGATACT
This sequence comes from Algoriphagus sp., assembly GCA_035458065.1. Lineage (GTDB taxonomy): Bacteria > Bacteroidota > Bacteroidia > Cytophagales > Cyclobacteriaceae > Algoriphagus. Next base: position 10,270 of record DATIAI010000072.1, read on the forward strand.
TCTATCTGGACGCTGGAAGCGGGGCAAGTATCCCTGTAAGCCCAAAAGTAATTTCTGAAGTAAAAGAAGCTGTGAAAATGCCACTTATTGTTGGAGGTGGATTGAGCAGTTTGGATAAAGTGAGAACAGCATTTGAGGCTGGTGCTGATTTGATCGTATTGGGTAATTCCATAGAAAAAGACCCCGGCTTTTTGGCCGAGGTCTTGGATATCAAACAGTGGTACAATATCTCACTGAATATTAATTAGAGATTCCCTTCTTCGCATTTTGCCGGCAGGTACTCCATACATCATTTTGAAACGTCGGCAGAAATAGGCGGTATCTTTATAACCTACCTCTTTTCCAATATCCCGGATAGATTTTTTGGTTGTACGGAGCAATTCCACCGCAGCCTCCATTCGTTGGTATTCGATGTAATCCTGCGGATTGATGCCGGTGAGCATTTTGAAATATTGGCCTACGTAGTCCTCAGATACATTGGCAACTTTTGCCAGGACCTTGTTGGACAAGTCACCGCCGATGTTGGCTTTAATGAAATTGAAAAGATCTATCAACCTCGGGTCTTTGAAATAAGTCGAGTTGGTGGAAAGCTCTTCTGTGAAGAGTCGGTTTTTCAGAATATGTCTCAAAAGTTCAATTACCAAAACCTCGGTTTGAGCTTTGAGAGCGCGCTCTTTACCGACATTGGTCGCTTCCAGTTCCTTGATAATATCTTCTACCAGAGTTGCAATCCGGTCATTGAACCGGATGATAAAAGGAGGGATGTCCAATGAATTGAAAAAATTGACGACATCGAATACCTTGGACTCAAACTGAATGTGGGAAATACAGTCGTCCTCTGTGATTTTGATGTCTTTGAAGCTGATGCTTTGGAGGTATTTTCGCTTGTTGTCTCCAAAGTTTTCCATGTCCAATTCATTTCTTTTGGTGCCAGATCCAAAAGTGATTTGGGTTTTTTGACCTTTTGGAATAAACAGCACCTCGCCTTCATTGACCAGTTCCTGCTCTTCACCAAATTTCAAGGACCCGTGATGGAGCAAAATCAAACTGTTTTCGCTTTCTTCGTAGTCCATGACTGACACGGGCTTCTCAATTTTGAAATTGTTACCTTTCAAAAAACGTACGTGGACGGACTCAATGACTTTGTTATAATAATCCATGTATAGGGAATAAAAGTAAAGCTGTAAAAATATGATTTTTCCTAAGCGAAAACAGGAATATTCTATAAAACATCTTAATAAAATAAAAAAAGGGCATAAAAACTTGTAATTATACCCTTATTGACGATACCGGAAAGATTATTTTAGGATTTTTCTGGAAATGACAATTCGTTGAATCTCAGAGGTTCCCTCGTAAATCTGAGTAATTTTTGCGTCTCGCATCAGCCTTTCGACGTGATATTCTTTGACATATCCATATCCACCATGCACTTGAACTGCCTCAATGGTGACATTCATCGCTACTTCAGAAGCATACAGTTTCGCCATTGCCGAGGCATGGGCATAATCTTCACCTTGGTCTTTTAGCCAAGCCGCTTTGTAAACCAAAAGCCTGGCAGCTTCGATCTGGGTTGCCATATCTGCAAGTTTGAATTGGATAGCCTGATGTTGGCTGATAGGTTTCCCAAAGGTTTTTCTTTCCTTGGAATAGGTTAATGCCAATTCATAAGCACCCGCTGCAATTCCAAGAGCCTGAGAAGCTATTCCGATTCTCCCGCCGTTGAGGGTTTCCATGGCATAGGTAAATCCAAATCCTTCCTCTCCAATCCGATTTTCTACAGGGACTTTCACATCTGTAAACATCAAAGAGTGAGTATCTGATCCCCGGATTCCAAGTTTGTCTTCTTTTTTGCCTACGACAAATCCTTCCCAGCCTTTTTCAACAATGAATACTGAAATGCCTTTGTGTCCTTTCTGGGCATCGGTTTGTGCAAATACCAAGTAAATGCTGGCAGATGATCCGTTGGTAATCCAGTTTTTTGTGCCGTTGATAAGGTAGTGATCCCCTTTTTTTTCAGCAGTAGTTCTTTGAGAGGTCGCATCCGATCCAGCCTCGGGCTCTGATAAGCAAAAAGCACCCAGCACTTCGCCGGTAGCAAGTCGGCTCAAGTACTTTTGCTTCTGCTCTTCTGTCCCATACTTTTCAAGGCCCCAACAAACGAGCGAATTGTTGACGGACATCGAAACGGATGCGGAAGCGTCAATTTTGGAAAGTTCCTCCATTGCCACCACATAGGAAATCGTGTCCATCCCTCCGCCATTGTATTTTGGGTCGACCATCATTCCCATGAAGCCCAGCTCGCCCATTTTTTTGACTTGTTCTTTGGGGAATTTTGCCTCTGTATCACGTTCGATCACGCCTGGGAGTAACTCTGATTGGGCAAATTCTCTCGCTGCTTCCTGTACTGCCAGCTGCTCCTCGGATAGTTGAAAATTCATAGGGGTTCGTAAAATTTTGGGTTTTATTTCTGATTGAAAATATAGCCCAAAAAAAGAAAAGGGGCAAAAACTTGCCCCTTTCCGAATTTTATTTTGATCTGGATCAATCTCTGTTGCCAAAGAATATAAAGATGTAATAGGCCAATGTGGCCAAAGATGCCAAGGCAGCTACTACATAAGTCATTGCAGCCCAGTGAAGCGCATCTTTTGACATTTCATATTCCGGACGGGTTACGATGTTTCGGGTTTGTACCCAAGCCAAAGCTCTGTTAGACGCGTCAAATTCCACTGGCAGTGTTACCAAAGTGAACAAGGTCATTACAGAATAGGATCCTACCACGATATAGCCAATAACCGGATAAGGAACATTCAATGCAAGTCCACCGAATAGGGAAGCAATCAATACGATGTTGAGGATTTTTCCGGAAATATTTTGAACCGGCACCAAAGCAGAGCGCATTTTCAGCCAAGTATAGGAAGTAGCGTGTTGCACTGCATGACCACATTCGTGTGCGGCAACAGCGGTTGCGGCAGCATTTCTTCCATAATAAACATCCGGAGACAAATTCACGGTCTTATTCATAGGATTGTAGTGGTCGCTCAACTGACCTTCTACAGAAACTACCTGAACATCGTGAATATTATGATCTGCAAGCATCAGCTTGGCGATTTCTGCCCCTGAAAGATTGGCCTGAAGAGGCGTTTGAGAGTATTTTTTGAATTTGCTTTTCAGCTTGCTGCTGACCACGAATCCAAGAATTGCAAATACGACAACGATTAGGATAATCATTTTTTTTAAGGTTTAACTGGGTGTGAGTACGAAGTTAGAGCTTGTCAGGTTTTATCCAAGCAGGGATTCTCACCATTACCATCCAGCTGACCAATCCTGCAAGCAAAACCATAAGAGTCTGTGTTCCATGAATGATGGCAGCGAAAATCTTCCCGTCAGATTCTGACACTCCAAATTGTATCAAAATGTAAGCCACTAAGGCATGGAATGTCCCGATGCCACCTTGGACAGGAGCTACCATGCCAATTGTTCCCATTACCATAACCAAAAGGACCTCGCCTGGTGTCAAGTTGGCAGTGCTTTGAATACCAATGGAAACCAAATACATGGTCAAATAATAAATCACCCAGATTAAAATAGAGCTGGCCCAAAATCCAATTGGGTTTTTGAGCGTTGAAATGGTCTTTAACCCGGTAAGAAGCTGTCTTCCAAAATTTTGAATCTTTTTGACAAGTCCATGATTTTGGAATTTTTTAAGCAGGAGGTATATGAAAATAATGAAAACTGCTGCGCCCCCAAGTAAGATGGGAAGGTTACTTAGGAGCTTTTCACCGAGAGTGTCCAAATCCATCAATTCTCCGGCAAGAGCTATGAAAAGTTGATTTTCTACGAGAAAGGCGAGAGAAATTGTAAAAACTAAAAAAAGGAGATCAATACTTCTTTCCAATAATACGGTACCAAAGAGATGTCCAATTGAAACGCCGTTAGTTCGGGAAAGAACTCCGCACCTGGCCACCTCACCTGCTCTGGGGACGAGAAAGTTGACTAAGTAACCTACCATAACGGCATGGTATGCCCGATTTGAAGTTACTTTTTTACCCTCTTCGGGACTAATTAAAAGTGCCCACCTCCAGCCTCGAAGCCAATATCCAAATAGAGAAATTAATAGTGATAACAGAATCCAAAACCAATTGGAGGATCTTAATTGATCCAATAGCATTGTAAGCTGTATGTCTTTATATAAAAACCAGAAAATCCAGATAGCAATTGCAAGTGAAATTACTACCTGGATTCCTTGTTTAATTTTTGGATTGAGCATTAGGCCAATTTGTTCCTCTCGTCAGGAAAAATGAGAATGGGTTTGAATTTTTTTGCCTCCTCAAAGTCCATTGTGGCGTAAGCAATGATGATAATAATGTCTCCGACTGCTGCCTTTCTCGAAGCGGGGCCATTGAGGCAAATCATTCCACTACCCCTTTCACCCTTGATAACGTAGGTTTCTAGTCGCTCCCCGTTATTAATATTAACAATCTGAACTTTTTCATTTTCAATCAGATTGGCTGCATCCATTAAGTCTTCGTCTATAGTAATAGAACCGACATAATTAAGTTCAGCCTGTGTAACCTTAACTCGGTGAATTTTAGATTTTAAAAGTTGAATCTGCATACATTAAAATATTAATTTACAAAAAGATGGACTCATGTAATTTAGGGCGGTAAAGTTATTGTAAAATTTCTAGGTTATCAATCAATCTGGTATCACCAATATAAGCTGCTACACAAATAGATGATTTTTGGTATCTGTCAAATTGGGAGTAGGATTCAAAGCTTTCAGGATGTACCAATTCGAAATATTCCAGTTTTGTGAAAGGGTCATTTCCAAAATCCTCTTTGATTTGATTTTGGACATCTGACCAGTTTTTTCCGGCTAAGAGTTCGGATTTTGCTTTTTCCAGACTATTAAAGAGAATCAATGCTTTTGTTCTTTCCGTTGAATTGAGACGCAAATTTCTGGAAGACATCGCTAATCCATCTGATTCACGTCGTGTTGGGACAATTTCCAACTTCAAATCGAAGGAAAGGTCATTTACGAGACGTTTCACAATGGCAACTTGTTGAAGATCTTTTTGTCCAAAGAAAGCAACATGGGGTCGGATAAAATGAAAAAGTTTGGAAACCACCACCCCAACACCGTTGAAATGTCCAGGTCTGAATTTGCCTTCCAATACATGTTCCAAATCCCCAAAGTCAAACTTGAGTTTTGTAGGAGAAGGATACACAGTCTCTACTGTAGGCAGAAATACGTAATCTACTCCTTCAGAAGCTAATTTTTCAAGGTCTTTCTCCACCGTTATTGGATACTTTGCAAAATCCTCCGGATTGTTGAACTGGGTTGGATTGACAAAGATGGAAGCAATGGTAATGTCGGTCAGTTCTTTGGATTTTCTGATCAAATCCAAGTGTCCCTCATGCAGGGCGCCCATAGTAGGGACAAGTCCAATTTGCTGATTTTTCTGAAGGTGATTGAGCCAGAGGGGGTTCCATTCGGCTCCGGTACGGATAAGCTTCACGCTTGGGTAGGATTTCGGCTAAATTGGGGCAAAACTAGATTAATATCCAGAAATACAATGCTTTCAGGCTTTTTTTATTTATCTTTGTGCCGTTGTTTATCACGTTCATTAAAATCCCTATAGCATGTCCAAACTACGTATCCTCTACGTTGCCAGTGAAATCAACCCTTTCTTACAAACTTCTGAAGTAGCCAATTTCTTACGATCCCTTCCTCAAGCCATGCAAGAGCGAGGAATGGAGATTCGTATTTTGGTGCCTAGATTTGGGTTAATCAATGAGCGGAAAAACAGACTTCATGAAGTTGTCAGGCTATCCGGGATCAATATTTCGGTTGGTGATGAAGAGAAGCCTCTGATCATCAAAGTGGCGTCTATTCCCAATGCAAAACTTCAGGTTTATTTCATTGACAATGAGGACTACTTCCAGCGCAAGCATGTATTTCATGACAAGCAACAGAAGTTTTATGAAGACAATGACGAGCGTGCGATTTTCTTCTGCAAAGGGGTGATAGAGACGGTAAAAAAATTAGGCTGGGCACCTGACATTGTTCATTGCAATGACTGGATGACTTCCCTCATCCCGATGTATCTCAAGACTACCTACAAGAACGATCCACTTTTTAAAGACACAAAAACTGTGTTTGCGATCTACAACAACGGGTTTTCGCATACCTTTGGCGACGATTTGTTAAACAAGGTTAAGATGGTGGACATCGATGACACTATTTTAGCACCTTTGAATACCAAAGACTACACAGGCTTTATCAAGATAGGTATGGAATATGCCGACTTGGTAGTAAAAGGCTCAGCAGTCTCTGCAGAATTAAACCAACTCATCGAGGATTTCTCAAAAGATAAAAAGTTTGAAATCAGTATTGAAGAAGAGCAACAAGCTCATGACGAGCTTTATGGCATCTACACCAGCCTTGCGGGCTAAACTGGCCGGATTGGCCTTCTTTTCTATCCTTCTTATCAGTTCATGCAGTGACCCGGCATCTGTCGGTCTCGAATTAGCTCCCGGAAACAACCAGATCGGTGTGTTTTATCAGGAGTTTAATCTCGATGCCCAGGTGGTGTTGTTGGATTCTTTCAATACTGTTAATTCTGGAGTTTTGGTAGTTGGCAATGAATCCGATGACTTCTTTGGAAATACAGAAGCTACCGGCTACTCAAGGTTATATATTGACGCTACAGATGATAGGCCACGTGCTGAGGCAATTCTGGATTCGATGTTTTTCAACATGGAAGTAGTTAGCGTCAATGGTTCAAATTTGGACCAACCAAAGAAGTATAGAATTCATAAACTGACAGAACCCATTTTGGATACGCTTTATTACAACTTTGATAGGCTATCATATGAGAATAATTCTTTTGCTGAAATTGACATTACCTTCGGTGAAGTGAAAGATTCTGTATTGAGACTTTCTGTGAATGATGAGTTTCAAGAAGAACTCTTTGGAAAATTAAAGAGGGGAACGGAGTTTAATAATCTGTTTAATTTCCGAAATTATTTTCCAGGAGTTGCTATCAAATCCAAAGAAGGAGACAACACAACTGTGGGTGTAGCTTTAGGGGGAAACACCGGAATAGCGGTTTTCTACCATTATGACGGAGATACTGTGGCTTCTAAATATGATATCACTACTTTTTCTTCCAGAAGTTTTAATGGAATTGAATCTGATCGATCAGGCACGCCGACAGAATCAGTAACTGAATATGGGGAATCAAACGATGTGGGTCCTATAGTAGGCATGAAATCTACCCTAGCTATGGCTTTGAGAATAGATACAAGCCCACTCGATGCATTTTTGGATACTCTTTCTGGTGTTACATTCAATCAGGCTCAACTTTCTATTGGACCGATCGAAAGTCAGGATGAAGACAATAATCCTATCCCAAGGATGATGCTTATGTATGTTGATAATCAAAATCAACCGATTGAAAGTACCATCATAGACGTGCCGCTTTATGTTCAAGCCGATCGCGAAGCCCAAGTGGTTTTAGATTCAAATGGAGAAAAAGTACCAAATTACGTACAAACATCTTCGGCAGTACTCCAATATGATTCGGAGGATAAGGATTATGTTGTAGGAATTACTTCCCATGTCAATGCAATATTCAGAGGTGATTTGCAGCGTCAAAACTGGTTGATGTATGGTGATTCTCCAGAAGCAGGAGATGATTTCAAAAGGTCATTGCGTCAGTTCAAAGTCAACAAAGACAAAATCAAAGTAAAAGTGATTTACTCCAAATCAAGGTAGTACAATCGATTTCATTAAAGTCAGACTAATCCACTTTCTGTTTTTCGGGAAGTGGATTATTTTTTTTGGCATGAAACCTGTTTCTTTGTGGAAGTTCAAACCAACTTTTAATAATTTTTAAATATGTGTGGAATTGTCGCTTATGTGGGACAGCAGGAAGCCTTGCCCATCATCCTCAAAGGCCTTCGAAGATTAGAATACCGGGGTTATGATTCAGCCGGTGTTGCTCTTTTGGATCGGCAGGGTCTAAGTGTTTACAAAAAGAAAGGAAAAGTCTCAGAACTTGAGAAGTATCTGGAGTCAAATGGAGACACAAAATCCAAAATCGGAATAGGGCATACCCGTTGGGCTACTCATGGCGAGCCAAACGATGTCAATGCCCACCCGCATTACTCATCTTCAGAGAAATTTGCAATGATCCATAATGGAATCATTGAAAACTATGAAGTCCTGAAGAAAGATTTGCTACAAAAGGGCTACACCTTTCAAAGTGACACAGATACCGAAGTCTTTGTCAAATTCATCGAAGACATCTTTGTCAACAACAATTGCACACTTGAAGAAGCACTACGCCTTGCTTTGCATAAAGTTGTTGGAGCATATGCCATTGTCCTGATCAATAAGGAAGAGCCGGATACTTTGATCGCAGCCAGAAAAGGCTCACCACTGGTGATAGGAGTTGGTGAGGATGAGTATTTCCTCGCATCTGATGCGACTCCAATCATCGAGTACACCAACAAGGTGGTTTACCTTGATGACTATGAAATAGCGGTCATTCGGGATGGAAAACTTCAGGTTAAAACCATCGAAAATGTTGAGACCCATCCGTACATCAATCAGCTTGAGATGGAGCTGGAAGCAATTGAAAAGGGAGGTTACGAACACTTTATGCTCAAGGAGATTTACGAACAGCCAAAATCTATCGCAGACTGTTTGAGAGGTCGCTTGGATGCAAAATCAGGACGCTTGGTCTTGGGAGGCCTCCGGGATTACATGAATAAATTTCAGAATGCAGAGCGGATAATTATTACCGCTTGCGGGACTTCCTGGCATGCCGGTTTGGTGGCGGAATACCTCTTCGAAGAATTTGCCCGAGTGCCGGTAGAAGTAGAATATGCATCAGAGTTCCGATATAGAAATCCAGTCATCAGCGAAAAGGATTTTGTCATCGCCATTTCCCAATCAGGTGAAACAGCAGATACTTTGGCTGCCATTGAACTGGCCAAATCAAAAGGCGCTACCATTTTTGGAGTTTGTAATGTCGTGGGTTCGTCCATACCTAGAGCTACCCATGCAGGATCGTATACTCACGCTGGACCGGAGATTGGGGTAGCCTCAACAAAAGCCTTTACAGCCCAGATATCCGTATTGGCCATGATGGCCTTGAAGCTGGGCTATCAGAGAGGAACCCTTCCTGAAAACCGTTATATCCAGCTGTTACATGAGTTGGCAGCAATTCCTGCCAAGGTGGAAAAGGCGCTTCTGACTAATGACTTGGTCAAATATATTGCCTCTGAATACAAGGATGTGAGAAATGCGCTCTATTTAGGTCGTGGTTACAATTTTCCTGTTGCTCTGGAAGGAGCCTTGAAGCTGAAAGAAATTTCTTATATCCATGCTGAAGGATATCCGGCAGCTGAAATGAAGCATGGCCCGATTGCATTGATTGATGAGGAAATGCCGGTCATATTCATCGCAACTCAGGACAGTTCCTATGAAAAAGTAGTGAGCAACATCCAGGAAGTAAAGGCCCGTAAGGGAAAAGTAATTGCTGTGGTGACAGAAGGGGATACACAGGTAAAGGCGATGGCCGATCACGTGATCGAAATCCCTGAAGTTCACGAGGCTTTTGTTCCTTTGGTGGCTGTTGTCCCATTACAATTGCTGTCTTATCACATTGCAGTGATGAGAGGCTGCAATGTGGACCAGCCGAGGAATCTGGCGAAATCTGTAACAGTAGAATAGTTCTTTAATAGGCCGCCAGATTTTTGGCGGCCTTTTTTAGTTGCATTTGCCATTCGTCCATGACTTGAGACCTGCTAAATCTGCGGTACATTCATTGGGGTATATTTTGCCATCACATCCGCAAACCGGATTGTAATCTAGGGTACATGGACCTATTCTGATCCTTTCAGGGTCTATGCAATTTGTGGATGGCTCCTCTTTTTCGCAGTGAGAAAAAATAAAAAGAGAACCAAAGAATAGAATAACCGGCAATTTTCTCATAAGCAGTTGACGGATTTTCAAATCATACCGCTACAAAACTTGGGTCAGACTTTACATTTCCCAACTGCCCAGCCGATAAAATCCTTACTTTTGCGCTGCGATAGAAAAACCCATGCTGGATAAATTACAAGCGCTCAAAGATCGTTTCGAAGAGGTAGGTCAACTCATAATTTTGCCGGATTCCATGTCCGACATGAGTAAATACACCAAGCTTTCCAAAGAATACAAAGACCTGGAAAAAATCGTCGTAGTATATGACGAATACAAACTCGTTTTGCAGAATATAGACAGCTCCAAAGAAATTCTTGACAAAGAAAAGGACCCTGAATTCAGGGAAATGGCCAAGCTGGAGCTCGATTATCTTCGAGAGCGTAGGGATATTCTTGAGGAGGAAGTTAAGCAACTTTTAATACCAAAGGATCCAAACGATTCCAAGGATTGTATTCTCGAAATCCGTGGCGGAACCGGGGGAGACGAAGCGGCAATTTTTGCCGGGGATTTGTTCAGAATGTATCAGCGATTCTGTGAAATGCAGGGTTGGAAGCTGACTGTTCTGGATTTGACTTTTGGATCAGCGGGCGGATATAAAGAAATCATCGCAACTGTTTCCGGGGCGGATGTTTACGGTATGTTAAAGTATGAATCCGGAGTTCATCGGGTGCAACGTGTCCCGGCCACTGAGTCGCAGGGAAGAGTCCATACCTCTGCTGCATCTGTGGCGGTATTACCCGAAATGGACGAAGTTGAGGTGCATTTGGACATGAATGATATCCGAAAAGACACCTATTGCTCCTCTGGTCCAGGTGGCCAATCTGTAAATACTACCTATTCTGCTGTCCGGCTTACCCACAACCCTACCGGACTCGTGGTCACTTGTCAGGATGAAAAATCACAGATTAAAAACTTTGAAAAGGCACTTAAAGTTTTAAGATCAAGGCTTTATGAAATCGAACTAGCCAGGCACAATGATGCCGTGGGAGCTCAGCGGAAATCTATGGTCGGGAGCGGGGACCGGTCTGACAAAATCAGAACTTACAACTATTCCCAATCCCGTGTAACCGATCATCGGATCAACAAAACGGTCTATAACCTCCCAGATGTGATGGATGGTCATATTGAAGAATTTATTTCTGCCCTTCGCCTCGCAGAAAACCTTGAAAAAATGCAAGCCGGGGGCATTGAGTAAGTGGAACACGCTTTGCAGGATAGAATTAAGAAAGTATATTGAACTAACAAAAGCCCCAGCAAGGAAATAACCCAAGCGTTTTTATGATCATAGCAGGAGAAAGAGAAATTAACCTGGTCACCTGGAGCGAGTCCCATTTTCATCAACTCTATCCTCTTGCCAATAACCCAAAAATCGCCATGAATCTGAGGGACAGCTATCCGCAGCCCTATACAATTCATGACGCACGGCATTGGATCGAACACAATCAAAAGTTCAATCCCCCACAAAATTTCGCTATAGAATTTGAAGGAAAACTGGCTGGATCCATTGGGTCTGACAGAGGTAAAGATGAACTCAGAACCAATATGGAACTTGGATTTTGGGTAGGTGAACCATTTTGGGGAAAGGGAATTGCTTCGGAGGCTGTTAAGCTTTACACCAAATATCTTTTTGAAAAATTTGACATCCAGAGGATTTTCGCCCAAGTCTATGACTTCAACGGAGAATCAATGAATGTGCTTGAGAAAGCAGGATTTATACCCGAAGCTATCCTAAAAAAGGCCTACATAAAAAGAGGACGTGTTGGGGATGTTTTCCAATATGTCATGATCAGGGACGAGGAGTAATCTTCGTCTTTTTTTTAGCCATAAAGGCTTCTTTAGCCAAACTGGCCCAAAGACCTTTTCAGAAGCGTTGAATCTATGTATTTCAAGTAATCACACGGAGACAAAGTGGTTCTTTTATCTGACCAGAACCTTTTTCGAAACCACTCCATTTTTTCCTTGCAGTTTGATCAAAAGGAACCCTTTGGGAAGCCTGTAAAACTGGACCTCAGACTGGCCTTGGAATATGATTTTGGTTTCAATCAATTGACCTATCGGGTTGAAAATCATGATATCTGACCATGAATCCAGATTGTCCGATGAGATGGTCAGATTCCCCTGACTTGGATTTGGATAGATTTTTAAATTTCCCTGGTTGATAGGTTCCAACGCTGTAATTATATTAACATTCACCGGAAGGATTCTCTTGGAACTGAAGTTGCACTCGTTTTGAGCTTCAACTGCCAACTCAAAATCTCCTTCATTTTCCCATAACACCACAACACTTCCAGTTCCCTGTCCTGAGAGAATTTTCCCCCCTCCCGATATGCTCCAGCGGTAATTCAAGCCCTCAATTTCATCTATTTCATAGATCTGCTCCCCGAGTCCAACTTTGGACTCGCCTGAAATTCCTAGGGGTGCCTCAGGAGCTGAGTTTACAGAAACCATTTTTATAATGGGAAGGGAATCTCCACATCGGTTTTCCTGAGTGACAGACAATTGCTGCGTTCCGTTTAAATTCCATTTGATTTCTGCTTCATGGGTGCCCTGTCCTTGAATAAGTTCACCGCCTGTGACTGCCCAGGTATAGATAGTCCCTTCAAAATTAGGCAAGGAGTAAGTATATGAATTTCCGGTACAAACTTTTCCGTCTCCGACTATTCCAATGGCCGTCGATGGGGGTTTAATCACGTTCACCTCCATTGCAGAAGTTTCTCCGCTTCCGCAGAAATTGGACCGGCTGACCAAGACTGCGTTTCTTCCGGATACTGTCCAGTTGACCTCAATACTGTTTGTGCCTTGGCCTGAAATGATTTCTCCTCCGTCTACTCTCCAGATTATTTCTGAACCGTCTTGAGGAAGTTGGGTGATGGAATAGGTTGTGGTGGCAAGGCAGGATTGGGAATCTCCTGAGATTTGGCCGAGATTTCCTACAGGAGGAGTGCAATTGAAAGTGATAATTGTGCCATCATCGCCTACGAAATAGGCTTTTAAATCCGTTCCGGCACTGACAGAATTTAGATTTCGAATTGTTCCTGAGGAAAATTGGGTCCAGGTTTCTCCTCCGTCAGTCGTAATCAAAGCTAGACCATCCTCACCCGCAATATAGCCAAATTGCTCGCCAAGGAAATCAATGGAGTTTAAGGTTTTGGTAGTGCCGGATTCAATCTTTCTCCAGGTTTTAGCTTTGTCTTCTGTTTTAAGGATTATCCCCCCATCTCCGACTACTACCGCTCTTGAGGTGTCGATTTTTGCGAGTGCATTGAGATTTTCCTGGGTCAGCTTGGGTATAGTATTCCATACTGTGCCTCCCGCACTCCAGCTGATTTGGCCGTTTTCCCCGATTGCAAACCCATTAACGTTGTCAAAAAAAGTCAGATCTTTGAGATTTTCGGTAGTATTGGTTTCTATCACTTTGTCCCAGCTTATTCCATCATCCCAATTCGCTCCTGAATCCGCTGATCTGGAAATATATCCCTGAGATCCCGCAAGATATATTACTGATGGTGCAAACATAAAAAATCCTGAAATGACCCGATTTGCAGGATTGAAGACTGGGACCCAGATTGTGCCTGAATTGCTGGTACGGTAGATTTTGCCTCCTTCTGATCCCGTATACCCGAAGGAAGTGTTCCAAAAATCCAGAGTTTGGACGAGGATAGGTTCAGGCAAATGTCTGCCCA
>DATIAI010000073.1:0-2131 GCA_035458065.1 Algoriphagus sp.
TACGATTTACGAACTCGTCGAGAACTTCAATCATTCTTTTCATTTTCAAACCTTTTGGTATGAAAATGCAAGGTTTGTTGAAGTTTGGTTTTTAAGTCGATTTGTATAAAAATTAGCTTTGAAGGGCTAAGGATTTCCAATAGAAACAATTAATTATTTGCTGCGTGGATAAATACCATATGCAACGAAAGACTAAGCAGTTTGCTGTTGATGTCTGGAGATTTTGCCAAAAACTTCCGCAAACGCGAGAATATAATGGTATAGTGAATCAATTGATACGATCTTCAACATCCGTAGCAGCCAATTATCGGGCTGTTTGTCGCGCAAAATCAACTGCAGATTTTATAAACAAGCTTAAGATTGTAGAAGAAGAAGCGGATGAAAGCCAGTTTTTTCTTGAGTTTATTTTGGAAATCAGTGAAAATCCAGATTTAATTCCAGAAATGAATCGACTGATCAAAGTAGCAGATGAAATCCTAGCAATTGTGGTTTCCAGCATCAAAACATCCAAAGGCTTTTGAACTACCTGAGGAATCGTAATTCGTAAATCATAAATCGTAAATTATCGAAATCATAGATACCAAGAGATGATATTAATTGACGGAAAAAAAACCTCCCAAGAAATAAAAAATGAAATCGCTGTCCGGGTTTCGGAAATCAAAGCCGAAGGTGGAAAAATCCCACATTTGGCAGCGGTACTTGTAGGCAGTGATGGAGCAAGTCAGACTTATGTAGGAGCAAAGGTGAAAGCCTGTGAAGAAGTGGGGTTCAAATCCACACTGGTTCGGTTGGAAGCTTCAATTTCTGAGGAGGAACTACTCAAAGTGGTGGAGGATATCAACAACAATCCGGACATCGATGGATTGATCGTGCAGTTGCCTCTCCCAAAACATATTTCAGTTGACAAAGTCACGGACAAAATCAGACCTGAAAAGGACGTCGATGGCTTCACGCCGGCTAATGTAGGTCGCATGACGCTAAACTGGCCGGCTTATGTAGCAGCAACTCCTTATGGAATTGTTGAATTGCTGAAAAGGTACCAAATCGAAACTGCGGGTAAACATTGTGTGGTCATTGGCCGAAGCCATATTGTAGGGAGTCCGATGAGCATTTTGATGGCAAGAAACGGCTATCCCGGAAATGCAACGGTGACTTTGACACACAGCAAAACCCAAAATCTTGCTGAAATCTGCCGAAGTGCTGATATTTTGATTGTAGCGATTGGAAAACCTGAATTTGTATCTGCAGACATGGTAAAGCCCGGTGCTGTGGTGATCGATGTAGGAATTCACAGGATTGAGGACGCTTCCAAAAAGTCAGGTTTCCGTCTGATTGGGGACGTGAAGTATGAAGAAGTAGCTGAAAAAGCATCAGCCATCACTCCGGTGCCAGGTGGAGTTGGCCCGATGACCATTGCAGCTTTGCTGTATAATACCCTTCAGTCTGCTGAAAAGAAGGTTTTTGGATAAAACTTAAAAAAAACAAAGAAATCCCTGATTCAGGTTTGCTTCAATTGGCTTGGATTTCTACTTTTGCAGTCCCTAACCGCGCACGTGGTGAAATTGGTAGACACGCCACTTTGAGGGGGTGGTGCCTTCGGGTGTGGAAGTTCGAATCTTCTCGTGCGCACAAAGCCTAATCGTTAATCGGTTAGGCTTTTTTGCTGAATGGACTTTTTGGAGCCTGATTTTTAGTTACTTTTCCGACAAATTCTCCAAAATGAAACAATCCTTTAAAGCAGTCCTTTTCGGTATATTCCTTTCCATTGCATTTCAGGCCAATGCTCAAACTCCACAATTCCCCATTGTAAAAGGGTATGGAGGGATTTATGAAATTGCGGACGCTACAGAAAAACCTGATCCAAGTTTGGAATACAAAATCCTGGTGGACCTTTCTACTGCGGCTGAGGACAACAAAGCGATTTCGAGATGGGTGGATAATGTAGCCCGCATGATGAATTTGCATGGTTTGGCCGGAGTGCCAAAGGATAAAATAAAGGTGAAAGTGATCGTTCATGGTGGTGCTATTTTCACCCTGCTCAATGATGAGAATTATAAAAAACGTTTTGAGGTAGATAATCCCAACCTTAAAGTTTATGAAGCTTTGAAGGCAGCAGGAGTTGATGTAATGG
>DATIAI010000074.1:0-5444 GCA_035458065.1 Algoriphagus sp.
TCCTTTCTCCAAACCGGCCAGCAAAACAATAATCCCAAGAGGAATCGGATTTTCCTTTTCAGCAGATGATGCTTTTGCGGTTGGTAAAATAGCTCCGCAAAAAGACTCAGTCCGGGTGATGAAGCTGAAAAAGAAAAAGGCGGATGATTTGCCTAAGGACAGTCTGTTTATTTTGCAGCTTTCCACCGGGAAAGTTGAAAAACTGGCCCGCGTGAAATCCTTCGCCCTTCCTACAGAAAAGGGAAGCTGGATTGCAGTTCATTTTGAAAAGGATTTGCCCAAAAAAACAGATCCAGCGGACTCCACGAGAAAGGAGGAAAAATCTCATCCAGCGGACTCCACCAAAAAGGAAGAAAAACCTAAAAAGACGGACGGCACCAAACTTTTGGTTAGAAACCTCGAAGGAAGTAAATCCTGGGAATTTGAGAGGGTAAAGTCTTATGGTTTTGCGCAAAACGGTGACTTCCTACAGTACTCTTTGGCTGAAGAAGATACCTTGGACAATGCAGCTTTGTATGTCCTTAACCTTGCAACAGGTGAAAGCAAATTGGTTCATGAGAAAATGACGGCTTATACCAATCTGACTTTTTCACCACAGTCCAAGCATTTGGCTTTTATAGCTTCGGATGATTCTCTGAAAGCAAAAAAGCCCGTTCATGTTCTACACCTTTATAATGTTTCCGAAGGGAAGTTTGATCATGCAGTCGAGAAATCAACTCCCGGAATCATGAAAGGCGGGCGGATCAGTCCCGATGGTAACATCCGATTCTCAGAGGATGAGAGCCGCATGTTTTTTGGCGTAGCCAAAGATTATATAGATTATGATTATGCCAACGACACGACCATCTTGGATGAGGAGCGTGTGAGTTTGGATATCTGGGGATGGCAGGATGCTGAAATCCAGCCCATGCAATTGGTGACACGATCCTCAGATGAAAAAAAGACCTTCATGGCTTTGATGGAAACCGGTAGCGGAAAAGTGATCCAACTGGGAACTGAACAGCTGGAAAACGTGACCTTGGAGAATAAAATCACCAAAGATGTTGCTTTAGCCTGGACTGATGATCCATACCGTCGGGCATATAGTTGGGATATACAGATTGGAAGGGATGTCTATTTGGTTGATTTCAAAACCGGTAATTCAACCTTGATTGAGAAAGATGCTCCGGGTTTTGCCAGACTTTCTCCTGAAGCCAAGTATGCCTATTGGTTTGACAGTCGAGACAGTTCTTGGGTAGCATATGACCTTGCTTCCAAAGCAAAAATCAATCTGACCAAATCTTTACCAGTGCCTTTTTATGAGGAATTGCACGATTCACCCTCACTGCCAGGAAACTATGGAGCAGAAGGTTGGCTGGCAGGTGATGCGGCAATCTTGATCAATGACCGTTATGACATCTGGAAAATTGATCCAAAAAATCCTTCTGCTGCGGTGAATCTCACTTTAGAAGAAGGAAGAAAAAATCAAATCACTTTTCGAAGAGAGCGGCTGAAATACGACGAGATATCAATTGATCCAAAAGAGCCTTTGATTCTCTCTGCTTTCAATGAAAAGAACAAGGATTCGGGATTCTTCACCTCAACCTACGATGGCAAGGCTGCTCCAAAACAACTTCTGATGTCTGCACATCGGTATCTTGGCTTGACAAAGGCAAAGGAATCTTCTTCGATTTTGGTCAGAAAAAGTTCCTACAGTGAAAATCCGGATGTGTTTCTTGGTGATTTGACTTTCAGGAATTTGACAAAAGCATCCAATCTCAATCCTCAGCAAGCCAATGTAAAATGGGGCTCTGTGGAATTGATTTCATATTTGGCAAATGATGGGACACCACTTCAGGGATTGCTTTTCAAGCCGGAGGGATTTGATTCGAGTAAAAAGTATCCCTTGATGACTTATTTCTACGAGCGAAACAGCGACACTTTCCACGCTTATCGTCCGCCTGCACCTAGCCGATCCACAGTCAATATTCCTTATTTCGTAAGCAATGATTACCTGGTTTTTGTACCGGATATCAAGTACGACCTCGGCTTGCCGGGGCCAAGTGCCTATAATTGCATCATTCCTGGCGTCCAGGCTGTGATTAATAAAGGCGGGGTCGATGTGGAAAATATGGCGATTCAGGGTCAAAGCTGGGGCGGATATCAAGTGGCCTATCTGATCACCCGAACCAACATGTTCAAAGCTGCAGGGGCGGGAGCTCCGGTGGTGAATATGACTTCAGCTTATGGTGGAATCCGATGGGGTACAGGTATGAGCAGAATGTTCCAATACGAGCAGACTCAATCCAGAATCGGTGGCACGCTTTGGGATAAGCCGCTTTACTACCTGGAGAATTCTCCGCTATTCACGATGGATCGGGTAGAGACTCCCGTGCTGATTATGCACAACGATGCGGATGGTTCAGTGCCTTGGTATCAGGGAATAGAGATGTTTATGGCTTTAAAGCGTTTGGATAAGCCTGCCTGGTTACTCCAATACAATGGTGAGGACCATAACCTGGTGCAGCGAAAAAATGCTAAGGATTTGTCTGTCCGACTGAGTCAGTTCTTTGACCACTACCTCAAGGGTGCTCCCGCGCCGCTCTGGATGACCGAAGGACTTCCAGCAGTGGAAAAAGGGAAAACGCTGAAATATGAATTAAGCAACTAAAACCAAAAAGCCCCGAATTTCACAGACTCGGGGCATTTTGTTTTTAGGGGTTTAACTTTTCCCGAGTTTTAAACTTTGGAAAAGTTATCAAAGGCAGATCTTTACCTCAGGATAGAGACCAAAGAAAATGGCTGAAAATTCCTTTCCAGCCCAATCTCAAATCTCAAATTCCTAATTTCAAATCAATCAAACCGCCACTGCGGCTTTGATATGGGGATGAGGATCATATCCTACCAATTCAAAATCCTCGTACTTAAATCCGAAAATATCTTTTACTTCAGGATTGATTTTCATGGTCGGAAGAGGTCTCAGTTCTCTGTTTAGCTGCAATTCTGTTTGCTCTAGATGATTGGAATACAAATGGGCATCTCCGAATGTGTGCACAAAATCGCCTGGCTCCAAGTCGCAAACCTGTGCCACCATCATGGTAAATAGCGCATACGATGCGATATTAAAAGGAACACCCAAAAATACATCCGCACTGCGCTGATAAAGCTGGCAGGAGAGTTTGCCATCGGCAACATAAAACTGGAAAATCGTATGGCAAGGAGGAAGAGCCATGTGATCTACATCAGCAACATTCCAGGCGCTGACGATATGACGTCGACTGTCCGGTTTGGTTTTAATTTGGTGAATAAGGTTTTTGATTTGATCGATCTCGCCACCATTTCCGTCTGGCCAATGTCTCCACTGATAGCCATAGACCGGCCCCAAATCCCCGTTTTCATCTGCCCACTCGTCCCAGATTGAAACTCCGTTTTCTTTTAGCCAGGTGATGTTGCTTTCTCCTCTAAGAAACCACAACAATTCGACGATAATTGAGCGCAGGTGAAGTTTTTTGGTAGTGACCACCGGGAAACCTTCAGCCAGATTGAATCTCATTTGATGACCAAAAATGCTGATGGTTCCGGTGCCGGTCCGGTCAGTTTTTTTTACTCCTTCATTCAGGATTCGGCGCATCAAATCGTGGTACTGCTGCATGTTTTTAGGGGGAATTCTTTGTTGGCAAGTTAAGTGATTCGAATAATTTTTAAACAATCCGACCGCTTTGGTTTTTTATAAAGTAACTTAATTTTCGAGATCTAATTCTACCATCCCGCACCGAATGTTCAGAAAACCAACGGCTTTAGCTTTCCTCGGAATAGGGATTTTTCTCAGTTTTTTTATTCTCATTTTCCCTCCTCTACCTTCTTTTGATTATGACTTCGAGCAGTTTTTTCCCGAGGATGATCCGGATTTGGCTTTCTACAGACAGTTCGAAAAAGACTTTGAAAGTGACAACGATTACCTCCTGATTGCTCTTCAAAATCCTGAAGGAGAGCTGGCTGATAAAAATTTTCTAACTGGTTGCAATCTCCTTAAGGAGGAAATATTAGGGCTTGATGGAGTTGACACACTCATCTCGGTACTTGATTTGGAGATGCCAAAGATCGGGCTCTTTGGGATCAATTTTAGGAAGGTACTCGATTGGGAAACAGAGGAAAATCTTCAAGAATCCAAATCCCAATTGGCACAGCTTGAAGGTTCTTTGGTTTCTAAGGATGGAAAGAGCTTGCTTTTTTTGATCAAAAATGACCCCAGTCTGACCAAAGAACAAGGTGATTCACTCTACCTCCAAATCCGGCAGGTGTTTTCTGAAAATGAAATCACTCCCATAGCTGTGGCTGGGAAGATTCAGACTCAGGGTGATTTTGTGACCTTGATGCAGAAGGAGTTTGGGCTTTTTCTCGGAGCATCTTTGATCCTGATGTTGGTTGCTTTATGGTTGATTTTTCGCTCCTGGTGGGGAGTGGTTATTCCGGTTTTGGTTCTCAGTTTGGGAATTCTATGGGCTTTTTCCCTGATATTGTTTTCGGGAAAAGCACTTGATATTATGTCAGTGATGCAACCGACCATTTTTCTGATTGTCGGATTGAGCGCTTTGATTCATTATTTCACTCAACTGATCAAAAAGCTGAATGCGGATATTCCAAAGGACCAGGCGGTTTTTGAGAGCTTTCGGGAACTCACTTTTGCAGTTTGGTTGACTGTGTTTACTACTTCAGTTGGATTTTTGTCCCTTTATTTCACTTCAATTCCGGCCCTTAAAGCATTTGGACTTTGGACCGGAATCGGGATTTTGATGGTTTTTCTGGCACTGATTTTAATTACTCCTGGGCTGCTTTATCTTTTCCCTATTTCCAAAACCAGAAATACCCAGCCTAAATCTTTTTCTTTTCTGCATCTTCTATTCTCAAAGATAATTTCGAACAGAAAGCCGATTCTTTTGGGGTTTCTGGGGATTACAGGTCTTTGCCTAGTATTGGGTTTTCAGCTCAAAGTCAATGGATTCTTGCTGGATAATTTGCCTCAGGATCATCCGATTCAGCAGGATTTTGCTTTTTTCGACCAGCAGTTTGGCGGATCAAATCCACTTGAAATTTACCTGGAAGTTGGCCATGATACAGTTTCCCTCCTGGACTATGAGGTGCTCCTAGAAATGGAGAAGTTGGAAAAGAAACTCCGGGAATCCTTTGGGGAAAATCAATTCATTTCTCCTTTAAGTATGGTCAAAGCTTTGAATCAGGCCCAAAATCAAGGCAGCCTTGAGGCTTTTACATTTCCTTCTCAAGGCCAGTACCTGCGGATGGAGCGATATTTCAAACCGATGCTCAATTCGGATGGGCCTAAAGTGATCAGTACTGACCAAAAGTCCGGAAGAATAAGCTCGAGAGTGCCAGATTTGGGAAGTTTTGAAATGGCTAAAAAGCGGGCTGAAATCCTGGAATTTGTACAAAAAGAAATCAATCCCAAT
>DATIAI010000075.1:0-2006 GCA_035458065.1 Algoriphagus sp.
ACAGCAGCGATTGCCAAACTCAGTAGTTTCAAACTTTTCATAGAAATAAACGGCTTCTGCATTTTGAATTTATTTGATTGGATGCCAGAATGATCTCTTTCCGCATTCTGCATTTAAAACTCCGGATAATAATGCCTCCAATTGATTTCCGGCCTAAGCAATTCCCTTAAACTGATTCATTTCAGATTCACCTTCCCAGCCCTTTTCAAACTCAAAAACTTCGAATTCAGACTAGTCTTTTTAGAAAATTCCAAGTATTAAGAAAAAGAAATCTAAGCGGCTCATACTCCTTCCTTTCCCTGGGGAAATCAAAGGCAGTTCAGAAAGGGAATTGTCACGGTAAATGTGAAAAAGTAGCGGCTAAAAATTGAAGGAGTTTTGACCGAAATCGATTGAGTTAATACTTCTGCCGTTCCGCATTTTTGTTGCAAATGTTTAGAGAATTAAAATTTAACTTCCATCGGAGAGACGAAACATATAATAAATTCTCCCCTTGCCCCATGCTCCGGCTGTTTTCAGTCAGGAAACCCTTCTGGGATTTGGGCAATAAACCCACAGGGCAATCAAAAACCTACATAACTATTTAATAAAAATGGCAAAAAACCCATCCAGAAGAACATTCATCAAAAAGACAGCAGTTGCGGGCGCGGCGGCAGTCTTTGCCCCCACCATCATTCCCTCCTCAGCATTCGGCGCAAATGACCGAATCAACGCCGCTGTCCTTGGAGTAAATGGCCGAGGCCAATCCCATATTTCCAGTTTGATGGTGCAAAAGGATGTCCAGGTAACGACGCTTTGCGACCCGGACATGAGACTTCTCAAAGAAAGACAGAAAAGCTTTAAGGAAAAATACAATGCCGACGTGGCTTTGGAGCAGGATCTTCGCAGAGTATTCGAAAACAAGGACATTGACGTCGTCAGCATCGCGATGCCAAACCACTGGCATTCACTGGCTACGATCTGGGCTTGCCAGGCCGGCAAAGATGTCTATGTAGAAAAGCCAGGTTCCCACAACATCGCCGAAGGGCGCAAAATGGTGGAAGCTGCCTATAAATATGACCGAATTGTTCAGCACGGCGTACAGCTGAGAAGTTCTCCGGCTGTTCAGGAAGCCATCCAACTGATGCGGGACGGCTACATCGGTAAGGTGTATATGGCGCGCGGGCTGGTGTTCCGAATGAGAGGAGATATCGGAGACAAAGGCTTCTCACCAATTCCTGAGGGAGTGGATTACGACCTTTGGACCGGTCCGGCACCCAAGCGTCCATTTACAGAAAACCTCGTTCACTACAACTGGCATTGGCACTGGGATTATGGCAACGGAGATGTCGGAAACCAGGGGATCCATGAAACCGACCTTTGTCAGTGGGGATTGGATGTGGGCTTGCCAACCAAAATCACCTCTATGGGCGGCAAGTTCCTGTGGAAAGATTGCAAGGAAACTCCAGAGTTGCTGACCTCGATCTATCATTATCCTGAGGAAGAAAAGATCATCCAATTCGAAGTGAGACCTTGGTTGACCAACACCGAAGGGGGCGCCGGAGTAGGAAATATCTTCTATGGCGACAAAGGGTACATCGTGGTTGACGGCTATGACAAGTACACATCCTTCCTAGGCAAGGACAACACACCGGGAATGTCAAAATCAGACGGTGGGCCTGTAGCAGCTGGTGTGGATCGCGGACTGGGAGGCACAGACGGCCACTTCGAAAACTTCATCAAGGCGGTTAGAGCTCATGACAGCTCTATCCTCAACGGTCCGGTAGAAACAGCACATTTGTCTTCCGCACTGGCACACTTGGGAAATATCGCTTACAGACTGGACCGCGTCCTGCACTTCGATCCTAAATCAGAAACCTTCGTAAATGACTCAGAGGCAGACGCCATGCTGACGAGAAATTACAGAAAGGGATTTGAGGTTCCTGATGTAGTCTAAAGCGGAAAAGGAAACTTCTTGATATAATGACCAAAACCCGACTGGAGAGATCTTGTCGGGTTTTGTTCTT
>DATIAI010000076.1:0-2494 GCA_035458065.1 Algoriphagus sp.
GTGGCTAAAAATCATCCAAAAAAAAATCCCTCGAAGCCTGTGCCCCGCGGGATTTCGAATATTCATTTTTCGTATTTCTAACCTTGTACTTCGTACTTCCCTAAGCTCCTCTCCCGCTCTCTTTCAACGGAATATCCGTCAAATCCTGGATTTTGATCGGCTTACCCTGTTCGATGGAATTTCGTGCTGCTATTCCAATCAAACATGACATAGCCCCATCCCTGCTTCCGGCTGATTGTCGCCAAGGATCAGGGGCGCTGGTATCCAGGAAAAGCTTATTCTTCAATCTCGTGTCACCACCGCCATGTCCGCCTCCGCCTTGAGGCACAGTGATGACGTGACGCTCGCCAAAATTCTTTACCAAGACGAGTTCGTCTTCGTTTTTTTCATCCCAAGGTTGGGTCTCTTTGATCCTAGTTTCCAATCGGCCTTTGGTGCCGTTGAATGCGATTCGGTAGCCTTCGTAAGGGGAATAAGTGGTCAAAGAATAACTCACCTGCACTTTATTTTTATACTTAATCTGTACGGCCATCTTGTCGTAGATGTCGATTTCCTCCCGGAAAACGCAGCCATCCCGATGATAGCCGTCATATTTTTCATTGTCGACGTAGAGCTTGGTCAGGTGCTCGCTCTTGGTGATGTCCCAATAGAAATCACATTTTGACGCATGAGGACAGCCACGGCAGGTCGTGGATCGGAAGGGGCCATTTTTCCCATAAAACTCCAAGGCTCCATAGGCATAGACCTCCTCCGGATCGGAGTCCAGCCACCAATTAAGCAAGTCGAAATGGTGGGTGGATTTGTGCACAAGTAGAGATCCTCCAAACTCCTTTCTTCCATGCCACCTGCGAAAATAATCTGCGCCGTGGGAGGTATCGAGGTACCAGTGAAAATCAACCGAAGTGATGGTTCCGATTTCACCTGCCCTGAGCAGTTCATAAAGCTTTTGCCTATGTGGAGAATATCTATAGTTGAAAGTGACTATCAGTTTTTTGTCGGACTTGCGCTCTGCATCGAGGATTGCCTGCATTTTCACCTCATCAGTTGTCATTGGCTTTTCGGAGATTACATTCATTCCTGCCGCTAATCCTTTGACGATAAATTCGTGATGGGTGCTGTCCATGGTGGTGACGATAAGCACATCAGGCTTTGTGACACGGAGCATTTCATCCGCATCAAGGAAAAGCGGGCAATCCACTCCCATGTAGGTTTGACCATATTTCATCCGGCCTTCATTTTTGTCGGAAAGTCCTACAAATTCAACCTGATTTTCGTACGCTCTGATCACGTCTCGGCCCCACATAGCCAATCCTCTCACCCCAGTTCCTACCATGGCGAGTTTCATTTTTTCTCCCGGCTTGTTGAATAGGGTCAGTGCTTCGGCTATGGGATGAATCAGAAATGATCCCGCCAGCATTCCGCCTGTTTTGGCGATAAAATCCCTTCTGGATTGATTTTCTGCTTTATTCATAGTTCTTTGGGTTAGTTCATTGGTAATAGAAGGAAGTTAGGCAAAACTTAAAAAAGGAGCTTCAAAAATTACGAAATCGATTTATTATCCTCTTAAAGGGCAAAATGCCCGGAAAAGAGAAATGATTTACCCTAATTTTAGATCATGAATACCTTGAGCATGGAGCGCAGAATTTCCATTCGCGGACTTTTCCGCATCAGCAGGCCAATCAACCTACTTTTGGTTGCTTTTACCCAGCTGATGACTGCGTTCTTTTTGGTCGAAACCACCCCAATGGGGCTTCCGGTATTACAGGATTACAGACTTTATCTTTTGGTTTTTGCGACTGTTCTCATTACGGCAGCGGGATATATGATCAATGACTATTACGATGTCAAAATCGACTATGTCAACCGACCCGATGAGGTGGTCGTGGGCAAGGGGATCAAGCGCAGGGTGGTAATTTTTCTGCATTCAGCACTCAATTTTTTTGCAATTGGACTTGGTTACCTAGTTTCACCCAGGATCGGGGCAGTAAATTTCATTGCGGCATTTTTGCTTTGGATATACAGCAACAGACTAAAAAGAGAGCCGTTTATCGGAAACTTGACCGTGGCTTTTTTAACCGGTCTTTCGGTTTATTTGGTGGCTTTCTACTACCAAAAGTCAGAACTGTTGGTGCTTACTTATGCGATATTCGCTTTCTTCCTCAATCTGATCCGGGAAATCATCAAAGACATCGAAGACCGACCTGGTGACCGGAAGCATGGCTGCCGTACACTTCCGATTGTAATCGGTTTTCGAAAAACCAAACAGGTGATATTCCTGATTGCGTTTGGTTTTGTCTGCTCGATTTTGATTGTGACATTCAAAATAAACAGCCTGATTCTATTTGTCTATTTCGGAATTTTGGGCATTTTTTTCCTGTGGTTTATGTGGAAAATCTACCAAGCCGACCGCAAGGATCACTTCACCCAACTCAGTGCGATTGCCAAAATCCTGATGCTGGTCGGAACGCTGAGTATGGGATTTTTGTGATTTACG
>DATIAI010000077.1:0-9312 GCA_035458065.1 Algoriphagus sp.
ATATTTTTCGACTTCACCCAAAACTGATAACGCCGATTCTTCTTCGTTGGGAGAAAAATCAAATCCCGGCAAATCGCTTCCCAAATCCCTGACGACGATACTTTTTTCGGCAGCTTCTTTTCCCAATTCCCAATGAAGCAAAAGTTCCTTGACCTCGTTTTTGACTGATACGACGGTGATTTTTTGAGTTTCCGGAAGTTCCGACCAAGCCTGGGAGATGTCCAGCATCGGCGAGACTTTGAGCAGGATCCGAAGGGACTTGCTTTTCATCAGTTCCCAGGCTTTAACTACGTCCGGCTGGCAATCCTGGAGTTTGTAGAGTTTTTGGTTTCCGCTGCCACGACGCGCCGGATCTGCGTAGATCAGGTCAAAGTGAAGTTCGGTTTTTTGTAAAAAGTCCAGTCCGTCACCGCTCACAACTTCAAATTTTCTAGGGGCTAGGATGTTGAAATTATGCTTGGCGATCGCTGCCAGTTCTTTGTTTTGCTCGCAATAGATTGCCTTCTCAAAATTCTCGCTGAGATAATAGCAGTCCACGCCAAATCCGCCCGTGAGGTCAATCATTGCTTCTCCGGATTGGTGGGTTGCTTTGAATTGCGCAGTTTCTTCAGATGAACTTTGCTCCAGAGAGATAGTTGCGGGAAAAATCAAGTCAGCCTTTGCCACCCATTCAGGAAGCTTTTTCGCGGCTTTTTGACGGGCAGAGATCTGCTGAACAGCTTCTTTTAGATCAAATTCCACTTTTCCGCTATACCTTAAAAGCAAAAGTGCAGGATCCTCATTGAGATGATCCTGCACAAATTGTCTGAAGTCAGCGCTATGAAACTCGCTGAAATTCATTAAACAAGTCCTTTTTCCAAGAGATATTCAGCAATCTGAACGGCATTGGTAGCAGCGCCTTTTCTAAGGTTATCCGCCACAATCCACATATTCAGTGTATTGGCTTGTGATTCGTCTCTTCTCAGTCGGCCCACGAATACTTCATCTTTCTTATGTGCAGTGATCGGCATTGGATAGATGAAGTTAGTAGGATCATCCTGTACGATCACACCCGGAGCGGACTCCAGCAGACTTCTGACTTCGGCCAAATCAAAATCTTCTTTGAATTCAACGTTTACAGCTTCGGAATGACCTCCCATAGTTGGGATACGCACAGTAGTGGAAGTTACCTGGATAGAGTCGTCGCTGAAGATCTTTTTGGTCTCGTTGATCATTTTCATCTCCTCTTTGGTGTAGCCATTAGGCTGAAATACGTCAATGTGAGGAAGGACATTCATGTCGATCTTGTGCGGATAAACCATCTGAGGCACTTCTCCTGCACGCTCAGCCATCATCTGATCTACGGCTGCTTTCCCTGTTCCGGTCACAGACTGATAGGTAGACACGACGATTCGCTTGATGCCATAGCGCTGACGTAAAGGCTCCAATGCCAACACCATCTGGATAGTAGAGCAGTTTGGATTGGCGATGATTTTATCGTTTTGAGAGATCTCTTTTGCATTAATCTCAGGTACAACCAGTTTTTTGGTAGGATCCATTCTCCATGCAGAAGAATTGTCGATCACGAAAGTGCCGGCTTCAGCAAATTTTGGTGCCCACTCCAAAGAAGTGCTGCCACCTGCTGAGAAAATTGCGATTTCAGGTTTGGCTGCCACAGCATCAGCAAGACCGATTACCGTGTGTTTTATACCCTTATACTCGATCTGTTTACCTACTGATCGCTCGGAAGCCACCAATAGCAGTTCGTCATAAGGGAAATTGTGCTCAGCGAGCACTTCGAGGATTTCGGTACCAACCAGTCCGGTAGCACCTACTACAGCCAGTTTCATATGAATTAGGATAAAATAGATTTTGGTGCAAAAGTAAGGACTAAGCGTTCATTTTCAGGAATGTGATTGAATATTTTCAATTGTTTTATCATAGATGAGGCCAGAAATATTTTGTTTTTATATATTTAGGTAAGACTTTTTAAAACATTTTTTAATGAAGAGTCATTTTTTCAAAATTGCACCTTGGCTTTTTTCCCTTTGTCTTTTTGTGGGAAATGAGACCCTATTTGCCCAGAATCAGGGTTTTGAAGCTGATTTTAATCCAGTAGATTATCCTCTTGAGTTTCTCCCGGGTTGGTATGGGAATGAAGTGAATTCAACTTCCTCGAGGATTTTTCAGGTTTCAGGTTTGGGAAGAAATGGTAGCAAAGCTCTTGCAGTACAGCCAATAAGCACCTTTAACGGAAAAATTTGGATTGGCCTAAATCCTGCCGATTTTCTAAATCCTGAAGTGGAGTTTTATGCAAAGTCAGTCCAAAACGGAAGTGGTTCCCGCCCAGTATTAGTCTATTATTCTTGGGGAAATGAATTGGATGGAGAATTTTCCTCACCTGCCCAAATCGGCAGTGACTCTGAATTTTCCAACACAAATCAGGATTTCAGAAAATTCAGTTTAGGCATTCCAGATGGATTGAAATCAGCTGCTGAAGCTGTTTTAGTCCTTGAAATCCGATATGGCCCGGGTTCAGGAAGCGCTGCAAGGTGGATCATGGATGACTTTGAATTTGGAGATTTGATCAAAGATGAAGCTCCTCCAAAGGTCATCAAAGTGAAAGGATACAGCGAAAATTCGCTTCTTGTCCAATTTTCAGAAAAGGTTGATCCTGTATTTTCGACATTCCCGTTAGCATTTGATTTGGAAGGGAAGAATCCTGAAAAAGCCGAATTGAGAAAAGATTCCTTGGTCGTGCTCACTTTTTCTGATGGCCTAGAGCAAAATAAAAGTTATCCTCTTTCGATCCAACAGATTCCGGATATAGAAGGAAATTTCCTACAAGACACTACGCTCAGTTTTACTTTTTCGGATCCAACAGACATTCCCGAAAAAGAATTGGTAATAAATGAGTTGATGCCGGCCCCAAGGCCAGATCAAGATTTGCCCAATGTGGAATTCATTGAGCTTTTTCATGTAGGAGAAAATGAATTTAGACTGGAAGGAATTCGGCTTTCAAATTCCCGAACTGAGACAGTTTTGGAGGAAATATGGTTGTCTCCCGGAAAGTTTTTGATTTTGGCTCCTGAAAATCTCGCCTCACAGCTGTCAGCTTATGGGCAAGTGCTTCCTGTGAAATCTTGGCCTACTTTGCTCAATTCAGGAGATCAGATTGCCATAAAATCTTCCAAAGGCGTCATTATTGATCAAATCTCATTTGCCACCTCGACATGGGGAGGAAGTGAATATGCAAGTGGTGGATATAGTTTGGAGGTGCCCAATCCCGGGTTCCTATGTGAAAACACTTTTTTGCTAAAGCCTTCGAAAGATCCTCAAAGAGGAACCCCGGGAAGTCAAAATTCCATTTTTCAGCCAAATCCGGAAATCAGTTTGCCAAGGTTGGAGTCTGCTTATTTTGAAGATTCCCTTCACATTTTCCTGTCTTTTTCCGAGCCTGTTTTGCCAAATATCGGGATTGAAAACTTTTCCTTTTCCCCTAATCTGGATCTGGAAAGCTTGAATAATCTGACGGGCAAAGAGTTGAAGATTTCCTTAAAATCCCCTGCTGAGGCTAATTTGACCTATGAAATTTTGATTAGCGGAGTTGCGGATTGCTTAGGAAATCCACTTCCAGACCAAAGGAAAAGTCTTGTTCTGCCAGAGTTTCCTGAAAATGGGGACTTGATAATCAACGAACTGCTTTTTAATCCCCGGACTGGAGATCCAAAATTTGTAGAAATAAAAAATATAAGCCAAAAATACTTAAGGCTGGAAAATTGGGCGCTGGCAAATGCCAATGATGCCGGAGTTCTAGATCAGGTTAGGCCATTTGGGACTCCGGGATTGGTTTTGGCACCCGATGGCTACCTGGCGATTACGACAGATTCCAATGCTCTTAGGATGGCCTATCCAAAATCCTCACTTGGAAATTTTCTTCAAATCTCAACCTTACCGAGCTATCCGATTGGTGGAGGAACGGTAGTTTTGGTTTCCCCTGAGGGAGAAGAGGCAGAGAGTTTTTCATTTGATGAGGATCTACATCATCCTCTCCTCAGAGATCCGAAAGGTGTATCCTTAGAAAGAGTTTCTCCACAATCACCGGCTTTTCATAGGGCAAACTGGCAGTCTGCTTCAGGAAATGAAGAGTTTGCCACTCCAGGCCGAAAGAACTCTCAGTCAATAAGTTCGGAATTTGAAGGGGAAATGATTTGGATTGATCCTCAGGTTTTTGACCCTGAGGGTAGTTCTGGATCCACCTTTGTCACCATTAATTACCAGCTTGATCAGACTGGTTGGATAGGGACATTTAATATTTACTCAGCATCCGGGCAGATGATCCAGACATTGGCTCAGAATCAGATTATGGGCAGCAGTGGACTTATGACCTGGACCGGGACCGATGTCAACGGGAAATTGGTCAGAGCAGGCTATTATGTCCTAGTTGCAGAACTTTATGAGCCAAATGGCAAGACAATTTTGATAAAAAAGACAATAGTGGTGGCGACCCGGCTTTAATTTTGCTTTTTTCATGGGTTAAAAAGCAAAAAATCAGTATTTTGAACTGAAATAATTCAGACCCATGGACCGCGATCTAATTTCCTTAGCCCTGCAAGAGATAGTAATTCGAGAAGGCAAAGGCCTTAAAGAAGTTCAGCAATATTTGAGAATGAGGTATCGTCTAGAGGCCGAAGATTTGGTTTTGAAAAGGCGATTGGAAAAAATGCTGCAAAGCGAAAAAGCTGTCGCCTGACGGCTTTTTTTAATTTAGAAAGATTCCATAAACGATATAGTTGGAAATTCTATTTCTAATTTAGGCTAAGGGACTAATTTCTGGGAACATAATTGGCTGATTATGAATGAATAGTGGATTTCTAGGTTTAGTATTGACTTTTTTTGATACAAACTTTTCAAATACCAAGTTTTTTAATTTTTGCAAATATCAAAGTCCAGCGTATTTTAGGGAACCAAACCCCTAATAATCCGTCTCAGTACTAAATTTTAACCATTCATTTACCATGAGCTTGGAAGAAAAAACCGCATATTCTCAGGAGGAGCTTAGAGAATTTGAAGTGATAATCCATCAGAAACTTGCAGTTGCCAAGGAAGAATTGTCTTCTTTGAAAGAGAGCCTGAGTAAAAAAAATGACAGTGGTACGGATTATACTGCATCAACTTCAAAACTGTTGGAAGACGGTGCAGACACTTTGGAGAGGGAAAGTCTAAGTCAGCTTGCAGCTAGGCAACAAAAATTTGTGATCAATTTGGAAAACGCGCTGATTCGGATCAAAAACGGCACTTATGGAGTGTGTGTGGATACCGGTAAACTGATTTCAAAAGAAAGGTTAAAGGCTGTTCCCCACACCATGCATTCAATCGAAGCCAAACTTGCCAAAAAGTAAGCGTGGATTTCCTTCACCGGCATATTGAAGCTTTGATTTTTTGTGCTCCTGAGCCATTGGCGGTGTCGGAGATTTCAAAGTGCCTAAATGAAATGTTTGCTGCTGAGGTGCCGCTTGACCACATTGAATCTGCAGTTTATGATTTGCGGAAAAAGTACAACGAAGAAGATTTTGCTTTTTCATTGGAGCATTTAGGGGGTGGGTATCAATTTTTGACCAAACCTGCCTACCAGACCAGCATCAGTATTTTGCTACGTCAGCAATCCCAAAAGAGGCTGTCCACAGCGCAATTGGAGACGCTTTCAATTATTGCATACAAGCAGCCGATTACAAAAGGTGAGATTGAGCAGATTCGTGGAGTAAACAGCGATTATTCAGTTCAGAAACTCCTTGAAAAAGAGCTGATCGAGATCAAAGGAAAGTCAGAAGGTGTAGGAAAACCGTTGATTTACGGTACATCTGATAAGTTTATGGAATACTTTGGGGTCAATTCGATAAAGGATTTACCTCAGCCCAAGGATTTTTCCCAGCCAGAAAACCAAATCGGAGAGGAGAGAGAGTAGCCTCTCAGAGAGGTTTTACTTTCGCCAATCTTGAGACAAGGTATTTTTTTCCTGATCCCACTTCCTCGCACAAAACCCTCGTTCTCCGTGTTTCCCCTTTTTGGAATTTTCTTCCGGATAGAATAAATTCTCTGCCAGGCATCAAATCCGACAAAAAGATTTCTTCCTCTTTTGTCTCAGTAATCAAGTCATACTTACTCATTTCCTTCATCAGAAAAAGATCTCGAGCTGAACTCGCTGAGGGATTTTGCATGTGATGTCTCAGAGGAATGAGAATATCTTTTGGAAATACGCGGTCATTTAAAACCGGTCCGATCAGGTTTTGAAATTCTCTCTTCCATTCATTGCCATGAGGAACATGTCCAATGCCATACTTTTCGAAAGCATGAAGATGTGCCACTTCATGAATGTAGGTCAAGAGGAATTGATAAGGATTGAGATCCGAATTAATGGTAATTGTCTGGATTTTTCGGTCTTTCCGATATCGGAAATCTCCCAGCTTAGTTGTCCGGGGTCTTTGAACTTTGAAAGAGAAAGGGATTTTTTGCCAAAGATCTAGGCAATATGCGACTGCAGAATTGGGTAAATGTTTTTCAAAAATATTTCTGAATTGATCTGTGGGATTCATCGCCCTAAAAATAAAAAAAGAGTCCCGAATTCGGGACTCTTAATTTCTTTCCTTTTAATCGGGATTGATTACTGAGCTGGAGTAGCAGCAGTAGTGTCAGCAGCAACAGCAGTAGTGTCTACAGCAGGAGCTTCTTCAACAACTGGAGTTTCTTCAACAACTACAGTTTCTTCAACTGTAACCTCTTCAGTTGTCTTGTTACCGCAAGATGCAGTAGCGATCAAGCCAGCGATTGCGAAAATTGCAAATACCTTTTTCATTTGTTATGGTTTTCTTAATTACGGTGCAAAGGTACTAGTATTATTTTCATTTGTACAAGTGCCGCCGAAATATTTTTTATTTGTTTTTGTAAACGATTTTTACCGGAACTCCCTCGAAATCAAAATTTTCCCGGATTCGATTTTCGAGATATCGGGTATAAGGCTCTTTGATGTATTGTGGGAGGTTGCAGAAAAATGCGAATACGGGATTTTTGGTGGGTAATTGAGTGACATATTTGATCTTGATGTATTTTCCCTTCCACGCTGGTGGGGGATATTTTTCAATGTCTTGGAGAAGAATATCATTCAACTTTGAGGTCGGAATCCTCCTTGTTTTATTTTCATAAACTTTCACAGCCAGCTCGATTGCCTGGAAAATCCGCTGTTTTTCCACTACAGAGGTGAAAATTATGGGGATCCATTTGTTTTCACCCAAGCGTTCTATCATGTCATCTTTGATCGGTTTCATGGTTTTATGATCCTTCTCGATCAAATCCCATTTGTTTACCATGATCATGATGCCTTTGTTGTTTTTGATGGCAAGGGAAATCAAGTTGATGTCTTGAGCCTCAAGTCCACGGGTGGCATCTACCATGACAATGACTACATCCGATTCTTCCAAAGTTCGCAAAGACCGCATCACCGAATAAAACTCAACATCCTCTTTTACTTTGGCTTTCTTTCTTATTCCCGCAGTATCGGTGATGATGAAATCCTGACCGAAAAGCTTGTATCTCGTGTGAATGGCATCGCGTGTAGTTCCGGCTTCATCGGTTACGATGGATCTCTCCTGACCAAGCAAGGCGTTCAAAAATGAGGATTTGCCCACATTTGGTCTTCCCAGAATTGAGATTTTAGGAATTCCGGCATCTGGATCTTCAACTCCCTCGTCTTCAAAATGCTTTATAACTTCATCGAGTAACTCTCCAGTTCCGCTTCCACTTGCTGAGGCAATCGGATAAACTTCAAAATCACTGATGCCTAAAGAGTAAAATTCATGAGCCATCATGGCCTTTTCGCGGTTGTCGGCTTTGTTTGCCACAATGT
Organism: Algoriphagus sp.; assembly: GCA_035458065.1. Taxonomy (GTDB): domain Bacteria; phylum Bacteroidota; class Bacteroidia; order Cytophagales; family Cyclobacteriaceae; genus Algoriphagus. The sequence continues at coordinate 7,880 of DATIAI010000077.1, forward strand.
AGATCGGCTTTTTGCTGCTTCTAAGCTCGTTTGCAAACTCGGTATCCAAATCTGTAAGGCCATCCAGACAATCAACCACAAAAAGGATCACATCTGATTCCTCGATGGCAAGTTTAACCTGCTTGCGAATTTCTGCCTCAAAAACATCTTCCGAACCTGTCACATAACCTCCGGTGTCAATCACTGAAAAATACTTGCCGGACCATTGGGCATGTCCGTAATGTCGGTCGCGGGTGACGCCACTCATGTTGTCTTCGATAGCCTTGCGTTCTTCTACCAAACGGTTAAAAAGTGTGGATTTACCCACATTAGGCCTACCTACTATTGCTACTATATTTGCCATGATCAGGATGGGTCGTACCCAAATTTTTTAAGTTTCAATTTATTTTTTCTCCAGTCTTGCTCCACCTTGACGAAGGTTTCGAGGAAGACTTTTTTACCGAAAAACTTCTCCAATTCGGCTCTGGATTCAATTCCGACTTTCTTCAGCATTTTCCCTTTATCTCCGATGATAATGCCTTTTTGGCTATCTCTTTCGCAATAAATTGTCGCCCGGATTTTGATGATTGTTTCCTCTTCGTAAAAATCCTCGATAGCCACTTCGGTGCTATATGGGATTTCTTTCTTGTAATTGTTGAAGATTTTCTCTCGAATGATCTCAGAGGCAAAGAACCGCTCTGGCCGGTCAGTTAGTTCCTCTTTGTCATAAAAAGGCGGATGGACAGGCAACCTATCGACTATTTCTTGGAGGATTCTTTCAGTATTGAATTTTTCAAGAGCTGAAATCGGGATGACAGTTTCGGACTTAATTTTGGAAGTCCAATAGGCAGTTACTTCATCCAATTGTCCTTCTTTTGCAAGGTCGATTTTGTTAATCACCAATAAAACCGGAACTCCGGAGTCGTTGATTTTGGTGATAACATCTTCGATTTCCTCGTCTGTTTCGTACAGATCTGAAACAAAAACAATCACGTCCGCATCTTCCAAAGAAAGGTTGACAAAGCTCATCATGTTTTTGTGCAGCTCGTATTTGGGTTTGAGCATGCCGGGTGTATCAGAAAATACGATCTGATATTCCTCTGTATTTATCAGTCCTAAAATTCGATGACGGGTGGTCTGAGCTTTGGACGAAACAATGGAAAGTCGCTCACCCACAAGGATATTCATGAGCGTGGACTTGCCGACATTTGGTTTCCCTACGATGTTGACAAAGCCTGCTTTATGGAGGGGAGCGGTCATTTTTTTTATTTTTTTGCAAAGGTACTTGATTTTTGAGAGTTTGTCCTTACCTTTGTATCACAATTCGCCGGAAGGGCAATTTGAAAAAGTCAATAAAAAGGCAGAGCCTTAAAGATATATCGCGGGATGGAGCAGTTGGTAGCTCGTCGGGCTCATAACCCGAAGGTCACAGGTTCGAGTCCTGTTCCCGCTAC
>DATIAI010000078.1:0-3560 GCA_035458065.1 Algoriphagus sp.
CACCTCTGCAAAGGTCAAAATCAGGGAAATCATCGGAGCCTGAACCAATGCGATGTTATGATTGGATGGGATAAACTGGAATTGGGACTCTGCCCCACCATATCCGGAGGGAATTCCTTTGTATCCAATTTGGGTTGTCCCATCTAAAGCCCTCGCCGGAGTCATGAATTTCTGTCTTCGGGGATCTTCGAGCTCATTAAGCCGATCAACAAAAAACTCAGAAACTGACTTGAAAGTGGTAAAATCAATCGCTCTGCCCCATGGAGAAATATTCGGAACTACACCGGTGATTTTGAGAATGGCTGATTCGGCGGTATTTGTGAAAATAGGATATTGGGCAGGATTGGAGAGAATAGAAGCCATCTTTTGAAAAGAAGATTCCTGCTGACCTGATACTCTCAGGAGCAATCTTAAATGAAGTGAATTGGTAAACTTCTTCCATCTGGCCACTTGATTTCCAAAGAGAATATCTTCTCCATACACCATCGCTCTCGTTGGATCATAAAGGGAATTTGCTCTTTCCAGATTTTCAAATATCAATCCATAAATCTGCTCCTGAGTATCAAATTTGGCCTGAAAAACGCCTTGCTCCCCCTTACTTGCTTCCGTAAACGGAACATCTCCAAAAGAATCTGTTAATTGACTTCCCACCCAGGCTTCCAGCGTAAGCGCAATAGCCTCATAATTGGGATCTTTCGCATCGATGGCAGCCTGTTTCATTTCCCGGATATTAATTAACCATCGGTAGTAGGTATTCCAAGTGGAATTTCCTGTGTTTTCGGTCACGTCATATCTATGAAGCCCGCCATTCGCACTGGGGAAAGGCAATGCCACTTGCATGATCTGGAAAGTAAAACCATCGGCCCGATCCGTATTGAAGCTGCTCAATCCATAAAGGATAGGATTAAGCAATGTTCCGGGGCTGATTTGGTCGATCCGATTTGGGTCGGTATTTATTTCTTCAAAGTCTTCCGTGCAGGAAAAAGCGACGGAAAAGGCTAATAGCGCAGTTATTTTTCTGAAAATCTTCATGTCTGTAAGGGATTAAAACTTGAGCGTAAGGTTGGCACCGAATGTTCTCGGTGTAGGCAGTTGACCCATTTCGATACCTGGAAGCAGAGTTGAGCCATTGAGAGCAGCTGTCTCTGGGTCGAATACCGGAAACTTGCTCCACATCGCCAGATCACGTCCATAAAAAGCAATCGAAGCTCCACGGATAGATGTCCTTTTCAAAATCCTAGCTGGTACAGCGTACTCAATTCTCATTTCTCTCAACTTGACAAAAGATGCATCAAAGGAATTGGACTCGACATTGGCACGACGGTAGTAGTCACCATAATAAGTTGCCAAATTCACTTCGGTGGAGTTGGGAGAATAAGTACCGTCTGCATTTTTAACTACCCCATCTCCGACTATGAATCCGTCTTCTCTGCCGCGTAGGGTGTGACGAAGCTTTCCTTGCTCGGACATCTTGTGATGTGACTGAGAGTAAACAATACCTCCATATTGCCCGTCAAAAAGAACTGACATCCGGATGTTTTTGTAGACAAATTCATTTCTCAAACCACCTTTCCAATCAGCATAGGCATTGCCGATGTACTGGATTTCCTGAGGACGAACCGGGAGACCATTTGATCCATAGACGATTTGTCCATCCGGGGAGCGCTCGAAACCAAATCCATAAATATCTCCTGTTGTTCCTCCAACTTTAGCTATTATGGAAGCATTTCCTCCTGTTCCGATTACCTGACTTCCGTCAACTTCATCCGGTAGAGAAAGAACTTTGTTTCGGTTTCTTGCCCAAGTGAAGGTAGTGTTCCATTCGAAAGCTCCTTTTCTGATTGGAGTAGCATTTAGAATAACTTCCCAGCCTTTGTTTTGCACCTTACCGGCATTGAGAATAGCACTGGAAAAGCCCGTCACAATATCCACAGGCACTTGGATGATTTGGTTATTGGTTTCTGAGATGTAATAGTTGAGATCCAGGCTCAGTCTTCTGTCCCAAAAAATCATCTCCATTCCAGTTTCAAATGAGGTTGTAATCTCAGGCTTGAAGTCTACATTATAGAGTGTGGTTGGGACGGATGCCGAACCCGGGAACTCACTTTGACCATAATATTTGGAGGTACGATAAGGTTCAGTATCATTTCCCACCTGTGCTCCGGATACTCTGAGCTTGGCAAATGTCAACGGTTTTGGAAGGCTGATCATATCCGACAAGATAAAGCTGGTGCTTACTGAAGGATAGAAAAAGCTGTTGTTTTGAACTGGCAGTGTGCTTGACCAGTCATTTCTTCCCGTGACGTCCACGAAGATCTTTTCATCCCAATCCATGGACACCAAGCCATAAACAGAATTGATTTGCCGATTCGCATCACTTGTAATAACGGAGGGATTATTAATTCCATTGGCCAATTTGTAAACTCCGGGGATCACAAGTCCGATCACTTCAGCACTGATCATACGATAATTCCGCTTCATCTGATTGGCTCCTACACTGGAGCTGAGAGAGAGTTTGTCCCCGATTTTACCACGATAAGTAAACAGGAAATCGGAGTTGATTTCATAATTGGTGATGTCTTGTTCTTTGTAAAAGCCTCGCTGATAATTGGCCGAAGAGTATGGTCTTTGTTGGGCTCTTTCCTCCTGGCTCATGGTGATTCCCGAGCGAAGCAAAAGATCAAAATGCTCATTGAACGTGTAGGTCGCAGAGACATTTCCCAAAAACGCATTGTTATTGACCGCGTTGGTCATTTCATAAGCGATCAAATAGGGGTTGTCAATAAAAGAACTGAAGGGATGCACCTGTTCCACATTGGTTTGACCTGATTTCCAAATTGGTCGGTACCACTCCAGATCCACGTTAGGATTTTGGAAAATCATGAAGTAGGCAATAGACTGATTGTTGTATCCTGTTGCCGGCAAGTTGTCGCTGCTCTTGTTGGTATAGCTAGCTTTTGCGTTGAGCCTGAGTTTTGAAGAAATATCCTGGCTCACAGAAAGTGCTGCCACAAATCGTTCGAAACCCGTGTTGGGCATGATCCACTCGTTTTTGGTATGGGTAAATGAAGCTCTGACTGATCCACCGTCATGCCCGCCTTCGATAGCGACGTTGTTGACCGCGTTAAAACCTGTTCTCCAGAATCCCTTGATGTTGTCGCGATAAGGTCTCCATGGTTGGCGTTCTGCTGATTGACCCTCCAATGTAGGATCATATTGAAAATACGATTGCCCATCAAATCTTGGCCCAAAGGCCGAACTGGTACCGCCGGTGCTTGCCCCATCTTCTGAAGCTCCATAAGAATAGTATAAGTCTCCGGCAGAATTGAACGCCCGACCTGTCCCTTGCCCATATTCATACTGATAGTCTGGCCAGCGAAGCACGTCATTGAAGCTGATATTCGAATTGATGGTCACCCCGATTCCTTTGGTATTAGGTGTTCCACCTTTTGTGGTGATGATCAAAGCACCATTTGCCGCCCTGCTACCATAAAGAGCAGTTGCACTTGCGCCTTTTAATACGGTGATATTTTCGATATCATCAGGATTGAGATCCGCTA
>DATIAI010000079.1:0-3926 GCA_035458065.1 Algoriphagus sp.
TTGGTTATTTGACAGCACAAAAAACCTAGCCTAGGCCATAGGATTATTGGTTGGCATATACCGAAGACAAAATCGTAAATCAGGGGCGTAGCCCTATCATCTTCGTAAGTAACGAACCAATCCAGTCCAAAAAGGGGCGTAGCCCTGACATTCTGCCAATGGGTTTGAAGATCGCAGGGCTACGCCCCGGCTTCAAATCTAAAACGATTGGTTATTTGACAGCACAAAAAACCTAGCCTAGGCCATAGGATTATTGGTTGGCATATACCGAAGACAAAATCGTAAATCAGGGGCGTAGCCCTATCATCTTCGTAAGTAACGAACCAATCCAGTCCGAAAAGAGGCGTAGCCCTGACATTCTACCAATGGTTAAGAATATCGCAGGGCTATGCCCCTGCTTCAAATCAAAAATGCTGGGCTATTTTGAATACACAAAAAAAAACTGATTCCAGTCCATACAATTACCAGCGAACATTTACCGAAGACAAAATCGTAAATCAGGGGCGTAGCCCTATCATCTTCGTAGAAACCGAACCAATCCAGTCCGAAAAGAGCCGTAGCCCTGACATTCTACCAATGGTTAAGAATATCGCAGGGCTACGCCCCTGCTTCAAATCAAAAATGCTGGGCTATTTTGGATACACAAAAAAAACTGATTCCAATTCATACAATTACCAGCGAACATTTACCGAAGACAAAATCTTAAATCAGGGGCGTAGCCCTATCATCTTCGTAAGTAACGAACCAATCCAGTCCGAAAAGGGGCGTAGCCCTGAAATCAAATGCAAAATGAAGGTTTCCTTTTCCTTGACCCTTAATCTTTATTTTTAAATATATTAAATCGCCCTCGTGATTTAACCTATTTCATTTTTGCCTATCCTATGAGCTAATTCATTGATCTTCCATCATTCACCCACTGCCAAAATTCCGATCCAGCCAATCCACGACCATCATCCAGCTTTCCCTTGGAATGACGGCATGCGTGGTGTTTGGCATGACGACAAACTCCTTTTGATCTCCCGGTACCAAATCATAAAACTCCCGGACTTTTTCGACGGTAAACAACTCATCACCATCCCCGATTCCCACCAAAACCGGAACATTCAAATCCGCAGGAAGCCGAAGGGTCTTCACATCCAGCATCATCAAAAACCTCGGGGTATAGCGAAGATTAAACAAACTGTCTTTGGTCACGGTCATTCCTTCCCTGTAATACTCATACGACTGATGAGATGGACGCTATGCTGCACTGGCAAAGAATCTCGCCTTGTCCAACATAGTGGGCTCTTTAGAGACTCCCTTCCTACCCTCGTAAGCTCCGGAAAGCAAGATCAAACCGGCTATTTCGTTGGGAACCTGATTTGCAGTAAGCATGGCTGTAGCTACTCCCAGGCTGTGCCCCAAAACGACAACCTCTGAAAAGCCAAGGCCTTTGATGTATTTGACGGTTTCACCAAAATCTTCGATCCACCTATCCAAGCCAGGAGTGTCGCCACGATTGCCTCCCGACAACCCATGTCCCCTGTAATCCAAGCCAAAAGTCACATAGCCGCTTTCGGAGAAAGGCCTTCCGGCCATATCGTAAGCACCGCTATATGCTGTAATTCCATGAAGGATCAGAACCGCCACTTTGGATTTTTCAGCTTGGGAGCTGTCAGGGTTCCATCGGCGCAAAAAAAGGGTTTCGCCATCTGAAGTGGTGATAAAATGGTGCGGGTCGGAGAATTCCTCCCGGAGCACCTTTGCCCTTTCCTCCGAGATTGAAGCATGATTTGTCTTTGAGGCGACCGGAAAATAGGCCAAAGCCAATCCAACTAACAAAAGTGTCAATACCAGGAAGACCAGGAACTTGAATAGTTTCTTCATATTAATATGCCGAAATAGCCAAAAGAAATGGGCAATGATTAAAAATAAGGATTTCGGACCAACTGCTCCCTACTTTTTAAATTCCTTTTCCAAAAAATCAAAAACGGCATCAAAATGATTTAAAGGCTCAATATGACCGCCTTCAAATGCCAAATGCCGGTAGGAATGTGGGAAATTATTTTGGGTTAACCGAGCGATAATCCGATCTGACATCGCGGTTGCCGGCCACTGATCGTCCTCTTTTCCCGACAAAATCAGAATAGGTCCATTGATCCGTTCCACGTTAATCTCCGCCTGTTTCACCGCCTTTTCGTCTTCCAACATAAGCGAAAATGCCCCGAAAAGATCACCTTTTAATGCGGGCCAAATGGTACTAAAGGGTGCCGGGACGTAGGGAACTTCGAGATCATTGTACTGCCAGGAGGAAGTATTGGCTGAAATCGTGAGTGCCGGAAAACTCACATGTGAAGTCGAAAGTGCCACCACTCCTCTGAAATGCTGAAACCTGCTGGCCAGATTGAGAACCAATTCACCACCCTTGGACGCGCCCATTAAGATGATGCGGGCAGTATCGAGCTGAGGATGTCGCCTTGCGATGCTCAGAATGGTGTCGGAAAGGGCATTGAGCGAAATCCGGTCCAGGGAATTGGGGGAATTTTCGGTATTGAAATAGCCGATTGCCAGCACTGCAAATCCCCGGGCAAGAAATTCATCCCGCTGGGCCTTGAGGTAGTGACGCTCCCAGTCATTTCCTCCTTCCCCTCCGCCAAACGCAACAACCAAAGGTTGACGGAGGCTGTCGCCCAAAAACAATTTTGTATTTACACTCCCATGATTGGCCGACAAAGACGGAGTCCGATTTATTAAAAAGAATAATGTTAACAGAAGTAATACTACTCCAAATCCCACTACCAGAAATGCCTTTTTCATTGCTTTATGTTCCAATTGACTGGCTGCAATGGTAGCTCATTTTTGGAAACTTGAAGTTCAATTCCTGGGCACTTTCGCCCGACATTTACCCGTCATTTGACAAATAACTGTGGAGAAAGGCTTTAAGGCTTTTTTGAAAATCTTCTGAAGTAACCGAAGACACAGGCAGGGAAATCGCTTTTGAGATTTATATCACCCCTTGCGGGGTTTAAATGAATGCTTAGCCAAACGATCCTATAATAATTCCAGCCATACTGGCTTTTAAATCCCGAAGTGCCTGCCCGCCTTGGCGGGGATAACAGGATTATAGCTTTAAAAGTGTTTCTTATTCAGGGTAACCCCAAAGGGGTGACATCATTTTTACCGAAACTGGTAAAAGCGATTTCCATGCTCCTATTCCTACCAATTTGCAGTTGGTTAAAAAAAACTCCCATATCACAAAATTCAGGCTATTTCTCCCCAAACAACTTTATCGTAAAATCCAGCAATTCAATGTCACCTATCTCTCCATGACCGGGAATAACGGTTCGGACATCCGGAAAAGTAGCCCTAACCTTTGTTACCGTCGCTGACCAAGCAGCGGTATTGGCATCTTCGAGATTGCCGAAACCAGCGCCAAGTGCTTTGATCAGGCATCCTCCAAACAGAACCTGATCTGATGGCACGTACGTAACGATATTGTCGCGGGTATGCCCCTCGCCCAGGAATTGATTGGTAACACTAAGTTTTCCGACCTCCAGGATCAGTTGATCTTCAAAGCCTTTTTCCGGTACCGGAAATCCGGCAGCTTTTGCCAGTGCGATGGTTTTGAGTGAACCATAGGAAGGAACACCATTCGCATGAAACTCCCTTAATCCGCCCACACAATCGGTGTGAAAATGAGTGGCTAGAACCGCTTTGACTTTGACCTTTCGTTCTTTTTCCAACCAAGTGATCAATTCCCCGCTTGCTGCATCCTCTGTCGGGGTATCCACGACCAATGCTTCGTCCCCATTGATGACGATCATCCCGTTGCAGGCAACCTTGCCAAAATCTTGGGTATTTATATAACTGATGTGGACAAAAATATTGGGAGTAAGCTGCTCGATATGGAGCGTTTCGGATTTATAGAGGAATTTGGTTTGTTGAGC
>DATIAI010000080.1:0-5002 GCA_035458065.1 Algoriphagus sp.
TTACTCCATCCCAGACATCTTCTCCTTTTTTTGCAAAATCTTCCCAAGAATAAGAACTCGGTTCAGTTTTGACCATCCAGTAGTTCATAGGTTTTTTTGGTTATTGGGTTATTTGCGAGTGGCGCACCTCTTCATTCTACACTGCTTGGTCATTGAACATTGGTAATTGATCATTGTCTATTGAAAATTGTAAATTTTAATTTTCAATGCTCAAATTCAGTTTTCAATTTTCAGGGAAATCCAAACCATGAATTCATCTGCCAACTGACCACCAATACTGACCACCGCGACTGCTTACTGCCAATCTTACAGCATAAGATACCCGATCAAACTTTAAATTGAAACAATAATTAAAGACATTTGTCTAAGTACTGACACGAAAATCTGACTGTTTTGGATCATAAAACGATTTTAAAGAAACTGAAGCTGAGTATTCAGCTGATGGAACTTCATGATGAGAACCCCTTCAAAATCCGAGGCTACCAAAGCGCTTTGATTTCGTTGGAGCGTGGAGATCAGGATATTATGCAGTTAAGTGATACAGAACTTACTCAAATCAACGGGGTCGGAAAAAGCATAATTGAAGCAATTCAAAGCCTGAAAGCCACCGAAACTTTTCCTTTGCTGGACCAACTTTTGGCAAAAACTCCTACCGGTATTCTTGAAATCCTTCAGATCAAAGGTCTAGGTCCCAAAAAAGTCAAAATCCTTTGGGAAGGACTTGGCATCACTTCCATTCACGAACTGATGGAAGCCTGTCATTCCGGGAAAGTCGCGCTGATCAAAGGATTCGGGGAAAAAACCCAAGAATCCATCATCCAAAACCTGGAGTTTAAAGCCTCCAATGCCGGAAAATGGCTTTTCGCTGACATTGAAGACACGATAGGCGGATTCGCCAAATCACTAGAAAACCTCTTAGGAAATACTCAGATCGCGGTGGTAGGGGATTTTGCCAGAAAAATGGAAATCATCTCTGCGGCTGAAATTTTGATAAGTTCGGAGAATTTGGCTCAAGTGAAGTCTCTTCTCCAAACGCTTGAATCCATCGATTGGAATTGGCTGGAATCAGGACCAAGAACTTGGAGCGGCAAATTTCAGGAACTGGATTTAGAGGTAATTTTTCACTTCTGTGCCCCTGCTGATTTCCCATGGAAAAAATTGGCTTTCACCGGATCCAAAGCTCATTTGCTGAGTTATGTGGATGACTCTGAAACCATCGCTGAAAAGCTGATCAAGAAAGATTATGGATCGGAGGAAGAATTTTTCACCAAACACCAGCTTCAGTTTATCCCTTCCGAAATGCGGGAAGGTTTTGATGAAGTGGAATTGGCCAAAGAAAACAAAATCCCTGAACTGATCCGGGATTCTGATCTGAAAGGAATCCTTCACAACCATTCCACCTACAGTGACGGCAAGCACAGCCTGAGACAGATGGCCGAATACTGCAAATCCCTGGGGTACGAATACCTTGGAATCTCAGATCACAGCCGAACTGCCATCTATGCAGGCGGTCTGGAGATTGAAAAAGTAATAAAGCAACATGCCGAAATCGATGAATTGAACCGGGAAATGGCACCGTTCAAAATCTTCAAAGGCATGGAAAGCGATATTTTGGGAGACGGCAGTCTGGATTATCCGGAAAACGTACTGGCCAGCTTTGATTTTGTGGTATCATCAGTTCATTCCATATTGAATATGGACATCAGCCGAGCGACCGAACGTTTGCTTCGTGCGATTTCCAATCCTTACACTACAATTCTTGGACATCCTACAGGCCGGCTTTTGCTCCGGAGAGAAGGCTATCCGATAGACCACAAAACCATCATCGATGCCTGCGCGATCCGAAATGTGGTGATCGAAATCAACGCCAATCCCTGGAGGCTTGACCTGGATTGGAGATGGGTACGATACGCTTTGGACAAAGGTGTGAAACTTTCCATCAATCCCGATGCCCATGAAATGGATGGCTTTGCCGATATGAAATATGGAGTACTCGTGGGTAGAAAAGGCGGTTTGACCAAAGAAATGACCCTCAACGCCATGAGTAGGGAAGAAATTACTGCTTTCTTTGCGGAGCGAAAAGCAGCTATTGTGCAGGTGTAAGAATATGGACAGGATACTTGGTACAAAGTACGATGTACCAAGTACCAAGAAAATCATGCTTTCTTCTTGCCTCTTGCTTCTTATCTCTTGCTTCTTTCTTCTCCCCTCTTGATACCTGATACTAAATCTAGATACCACCAAATGAAATGGTCTGAACTCCCCGAACCCGTACTTCTCCAACGCTCTTTTCTATTCGGCATCACCGGAATTGTTTTGGGGGCTCTTTCCATTCTAAATTCAACCTGGCATTTTATAAATGCACCCATGGCGCCTCTGAATGGAGTAAGCCTTTTGCTTCAGTTTGCAGGATTGGGTTTGGCCATCATGGTTTTGAGAAAAAGAAAACTCTCCCAGGAATTCAAAGAAAAGTCCCAGATGATGATTCTGATCCTGACTGTGGCTTTGTTGTTTTTCCTGTTTTCTCTTTGACTTTAGTTAAGTCCACATTCAAAAGCCTGAAATCAACTGATTGCCAGGCTTTTTATTTTATGGGGTAAAATATTTAACTTTTTTTCAGATCCCCACGCAACCAATTTTTCCAAGCCCGCATCTACCTATTTGAAAGCCAACCGGAATGTTTAACAGACCCAACTTTTCTACTGAAGAAGGACTTATCAAGGGATGCCTCAAGGGTGATCGGTCAGCCCAGCGTCACTTGTATGATTCCTATTCAGGGAAATTTCTGGCCATCTGCATGCGATACCTCAAGGATCGCGAACATGCCGAGGATGTGATGATTGAGAGTTTTATGAAAATCTTCGACAAACTGCCCCAGTTTCAACACAAAGGGAGTTTCGAAGGTTGGATGAAGCGGATCGTCGTCACTCAGGCGCTCATGACGTTGAGAAGCAACCGGCATCTGATGATGGAAGTGAATATGGAAGCCGACCTGGAATACAGCAATCATCACTACGAACTGACTCACCTAGAGGCAGCGGAACTGATGGAACTGGTCCAGGGATTACCGGTAGGATACCGCACTGTCTTCAACCTCTATGCAATTGAAGGCTATGCACACCAGGAAATCGCCGATTTACTGGGAATTACCGAGAGCACATCCAAATCTCAACTGAACCGGGCACGAACAGCGCTCAAAGAAAAAATTGCCAGTCTGCAACCCAAAACCAAGACGAACCATGGCTAAGACAAACGAACAATTCGACCAGCATTTCAGAGAAAAGTTGGAAGGACATCGCGAAAAACCAAGTGCACTCGCATGGGAAAGGCTGGAAAGCCAACTCCCAAAACAATCCAAACCTGCTTTTGGGATTTGGTGGGCGATAGCTGCGTCGGTTACTGCCCTATTGGTGGCCGGGTATGCGTTTTGGCCAAAAGAAGAAGGCATCTCTGAGGAAATCCTGATGGCAGAAAAGACCGAAATTCCTGCTGAAATCCAGAATGAGACTACTACCGAAACACCTTCTTTCACGGAAGAGAGTATTAAAACTGAAGAAAAACCTGAATCAGTAACCGAAGAGAGAAAGCCTGAAGAAAAGCCAAAAACCCAACAGAAAACTAAACCAACTCCTGCACCGGTTTTGACTCAGGCTCCTCAAAATCTGATTGCCCAAGCCGAAAATAAATCCACCGAATCCCCAATTGTGGTTCAGGTACCTGAGCTTAAGACCGATGAGCTTCAGGTAGCAATTCCGGAATTGAAGACTCCTGAAATCGAAAAAACCATAGCCCAAACTGCCGCTTCAGAAGAAGAAGCACCGCTTTATCGGGTGAGCATTTATTCCAACGGAGTCAAAAAAGGAGAACCACAGGACAAAAACCTCATTACCGAACTTGGCAAGACCGTAGGCCAGGTGGAAGGGTTGCTGGGCAAAGTGGACGATGGATTGATCAGCCTCCAGGACAAAAAAGACAACCTATTTGCTTCGCTGACTACCAAGAAAAATCAGGCGGACGAAAAACCCTAAACTAAACCAACACACCTCTTTTAATTGAATCTAATCATGAAAAAATACCTGCTTTTGTTTTGCCTAATGGCAGTGGTTCAGGTTGCTTTTGCATCAGACCTGAAAGAAAATCCAGTCCTGAACGAGCCCACAGTATCCAAGGACAGCGTTGTAGTTGAATTCGGAAAATCCGGAAGAGTCGTCATCATCGTGGATTCCAAAGAAGACTTTGAAAAACTGAAACTGATGAATATCAATCAGATCATCAGTGAGCTCGATTTGGAAGAAAATGTAGAAACGGGAGAATTGACCATCGTCGAAGTCCGGAAGCGTGACGGATCGGTGAAAGAAGTGGTCAAAGTATATGAAGATGGCGGTAATACCGAAGTCAATGTCGCCGGTGTAAGAGTTTATGTAGATGAATCAGGTGACAACACCCGAGTCAAAGTCGAAACCGGTACCAAAAAGAAATCAGACCCTCCTTTCAGATCCTATTTCAATTTGGACTTGGGAGTCAACAATTACCTGGAAGACGGAAAATTCCCCACTTCTGATAAACCTTATGCAGTAAAAGGCTGGGGTAGCTGGATGGTCGGCATGAACTGGATGGCTGCACAGCGGATCTCCAAAGGTTTCTATTGGGACTTCGGGATCGGATTTCATTTCTACAATTTCAAATTTGAAAACCGGGATTACCAGGCAGTGCGCGGAGAAGATGCCATTGACTTCGTCCAAAGAACAGATGTAAATGGATTCAAGAGCAAAATCTCCTCTTCCTACCTGACGGCCACAACCATGCTGGAACTGGACTTTGGCAAGATGAATGACCAAGGCCGAAGAGGAATGAGAATCGCTGCCGGACCATATGTCGGCTATCGATTGGGTGGGCAGTCCAAATATGTTTATGAAGAAATTGGCGGATCAGGCCGTCAGAAAGACAAGGAAGCCACAGGACTTTATCTGGAAAACCTTCGCTATGGTGTCAGAGGTGAGTT
>DATIAI010000081.1:0-4399 GCA_035458065.1 Algoriphagus sp.
AAGTCGCGCTTTATGTTGCCTATTACCGGAGAGCTTTGCCCCATTTTGTCAAAATCAAAGAACTTCTCGATAAAGGTGAAATCGGCGAAATCCGAACTGTACACATCAACATGAAGCAGGTGGTGGAACCTGAGATCATCACCAAACTGGAAAACAACTGGAGAGTCGTTCCCGAAATCGCCGGAGGCGGATATTTCTTTGACTTGGCTTCCCATCAGCTGGATTTGCTTGATTTCTTTTTTGGAAAAATCATCCATGCATCCGGATTCTCTGCCAATCAGGCCAAAGCTTATGAAGTTGAAGATATAGTAGTCGGAAGTTTTGCCTTTGAAAGTGGGGTTCTTGGCTCGGGCAACTGGTGCTTTAGCACTTCCCAATCTGCCGAAATAGATGAGATTGTTATCGACGGAGACAAAGGACAGATCCGGTTTGCCACCTTCGGAAAAGGTGAATTTACCCTGATTCGGGATAGGGAGGAACCATTTCACTTCCACGTAGATCTTCCCAAACATATTCAACATCCCCTGATCCAATCCATAGTGGAGGATCTCTTGGGAACAGGCACATGCGTCAGTACGGGCGTGACCGGAGCAAGGGCAAATTGGGTAATGGGTGAATTGGTAAAGGAGAGGATTTGGTGATTTTTATCCCATAAAAGAATTACTAAACAGGCCCCAGAATCCCCAGAAATCAAAACATATTATTGTCCATCGAAAAATCCCAAAATCAAGGCCAACTTTCCTTTTGAAATTATAAGTCCTTCTTTTAAAATTCTTTGAAAAAAGACCTTACATTGAAGGTCACAACCGTTTGGACGGTTTCTTTCCTATTTAATTTTCCAATATTTCAACCATATCAAAGCCAACCTTTTACAGATGGACCGCAGACAGCAATGTTTGCGGTCTTTTTGTGTGCTTTATAAAAAAAGACTTTAAGGTGTTTTTATTGAGTTTCGTCCGGAAAATGGTTTTACTTTTGGCCTCCAAAATGAATGGTGGAATTCGGAGCACCAATGCTTAACACTCAACTCTTTTCTTCCGGATTTGCTCAGAAGCTAAAAATCCCATTTACCAATTGCAGTGATTAGAAAAAAAATCAAACGCGGGCTGAGAGTTTCGCGATATGTTATTTACAAGGAGACCCTAGTTGATTACAAGGAAATGTTTTGGTCATTTCTGGGAGCCTTTATAGGAATTGGGTTGATCGGCTATATCCAAAGCCATTTTTTGACGGCCATCGAAAACGTCTTTATTGTGGGTTCTTTCGGAGCTTCAAGTGTCCTGATCTATGGTGCGATCCAAAGCCCACTTTCCCAACCCCGAAATCTGATCGGGGGACATTTGATCTCGGCAATCATTGGTGTGACTCTCTATAAACTTTTTCCTGATACCGTTTGGTTGTCGGCACCTTTGGCTGTATCGCTTTCAATAGTTGGAATGCAACTCACGAAAACCCTTCATCCTCCAGGTGGAGCCACTGCCTTGATCGCAATCATAGGTTCGGAAAAGGTAAAAACCCTGGGTTACTTCTATGTCCTATCCCCGGTTCTTTCCGGGACGGTAATTCTGCTGGTAGTGGCCTTGATATTCAACAATATGACTTCCCATCGTAAATACCCGACAGACAAGCGTTTTACACATACTCTTAGGAGGATTTTCAAAAAAAGAATCTCCGAAACTGCATAATCCCCCCGAAACTCCGATCAGTTCTACCCAAGCGGAGCCTTTAGACTTTTTCTTCAAAAGCCACTCTATTTTATTCATTCAGCGTTATTGAGGGTTTTATCACTTCCGATTTTCGATTTGAAGTTCTTTTTTTTTAACCCAAAATCTTAACTTACCATAAACCTGGTTTTTTATGCATGATCACCCTATAGTTGTCTTCATGGCTTTGTTGATATTGGGCTATGGATTTTTCTCAAAAAAGGCTGAAAATTCAATCATTACTGCACCGATGATTTTTGTAATCATCGGACTTTTGGTAAGCTTTTTTGATTTGGAACTGTTGCGGGAAGGTCCCAAAGCGGGTTTTGTAAAACCCCTGATGGAGTTCACGCTCTTGCTTGTACTGTTCATCGATGGATCTACAATTAACCTGAAAAGCCTCGCCAAAGACCGGGGCCTACCAATTCGTTTATTGTCAATTGGCCTTCCCCTTACCATGATTTTGGGTGCAGTGATTGCCATTCCCATGTTTCCGGATATCAGGCCTCTTATTTTGATTTTGATGGCATTTATCCTATCTCCGACCGATGCGGCACTCGGACAGGCCGTGGTGACCGGAGAGCAGGTACCAAGGCGGATCCGTCAGACAATCAATGTAGAAAGTGGTCTGAATGACGGTATTGGCCTCCCTCCGATTTTGGTTTGCATTGCCTTGCTTTCTGGTTCGGCCGGTGAGGGATTTGACGGAGAATATTGGATGGGATTTGTCGCCAAGCAATTTATTTATGGACCCCTTATTGGCGGATTGATCGGCTGGGCAGGAGGGAAATTGGTGGAAATGGCCGTCAATAAAGGAATGATGACTACCATTTACCAGATGCTTTCCTCGGTGGCTATTGCAGTTTTGTCATTTTCCGGTGCCGAATTATTGGGTGGAAACGGCTTTATCGCAGCCTATGTCGCAGGCATGCTTTTGGGCACTCACAACGAATTAGTCCGAGAGCGGATGAAGGAATTTGGAGAAGCCGGAAGCCAAATCATGATCTTGTTTATTTTCCTTCTATTCGGAATTATCCTGGTTCCGCTATCCTACCAACTTTGGGATTTTAAAGCTTTGATTTATGCCATCCTAAGTCTCACTGTGGTTCGTATGGTCCCGGTGGCGATCAGTTTGATCAAGTCAGGACTTGATCTAAAAACCACCTTGTTTATAGGTTGGTTTGGTCCCAGAGGTATAGCTTCCGTTTTGTATATGCTGATGGCGATCATACAACTCGGCACAGAAGGTTACGAACAGATGGTCAGCATCATCACTCTTACTGTTCTTCTAAGCATATTCCTTCATGGAATTTCAGCAGTCCCGCTTTCTGGTATTTTCAAAAGGAAGTATTGATCCAAAGTCAATACCGAACAAGCTTTCGAGAATAAGTAGCTCTGTCCTTTTACCTGGTTTTTCCGAATGATTCTTTCCATTAACTTGACATAAGCTTTAACTCAGCATCTTATGAACCGATTGTATGCGCTTGCTTTTTTGCTTGGGATGATGACATTTTCTCAGGTTCTTCTTGCCCAAAATCTGAAAAACCGGATTCAACCGGGAAAAATGTACAATGCCGGAGATTCAATTTACACACCACGTTACGGGTTCAGCGGTCAAATACCCGAAGGCTGGGTCGGAGTGCTACCACGGGAAACCGAGGTTTTTCTGCTCAATTCCACCACGGGTATATTTGGTGAAATCTTTGTTTTTGGAAGGGAAAAGGTCGATTTGACTCAACTGGCCGAAACCTGGAAAGCAGGTGTGGATATTTCCGAAACTGTCCGGCTAAAGGCCACCGACCCCACCATCGAAGGTGATTTGCTCTATTCGCATGCCGAAGCCACAGGCAACTATCTTCCACCAAAAAACTATCGGGCTTTTGCAGCTACGCGATGCGGGGAGGCCTGTATTACGGTTTTGGTAATTTCTCTGGATGAAAATGCAGAAATGGCTTCTCAATCTGCCTTGCAACTTTTGAAAACGGCCGCTCTGTCTACCCCAAAAGAAATCGATCCCTACGAGGGTTTCGACTGGAAGGGCTTCCTGTCAGCCAAACTGGTTATCGCATATGAAGGATTTATCGGTGGAAAACAGCAGACCAAAGTGAACTTGTGTGAAGACGGAACTTTCCGCGCCCAGATATCCAAAAAAGGAATGATGAAGGATTCCAATCCGGATTACAAGGGAGGAATGAAAGGAAGTTGGGCAGTGGAAGGGAAAAATTCCGAGGCGACTTTGACTCTGACTTTTGAGAAAAAAGATCTTGCACCTTTTGTGGCAAACCTAAAATTTGTCGACGAGGAACTTTACATCAACGGAGAACGACATTATGCCAGTCAATCTGAAAAGTGCGATTGAGATTTGAATCAAAAACAATCTTTGGAAACCCGGTATCATATGGCCGGGTTTTTCGTTTTACTGGGTGTTATGAATATTCATAGGAGATTTAGTTTAGGGAAATTCGGAATTCATAGATCAAAAAGCTCAAATACAAGTTGACTTTCAGAAGTACAAGGGAAAAAAATTAAGATCTGAAGTCGTAAAAAAATCCGGTCACTCAAAAAAATCTCTGCATCACTTTTTTAAAAATTGATTGAAGCCCTATCCAATTCGTGATTTAATTTTCAGTTATTAAATCTGAGTTATTTGAAATTTCTTATTTCAATAAATCTTTTATTCTATTTTTTTATATAAG
>DATIAI010000082.1:0-13262 GCA_035458065.1 Algoriphagus sp.
AGCACAAAAAGCCATAGAAACCATCGGGCATCGAGCCACTCTTTCTTTTTCCACTTCGAAAAGAAAAACAGCAAACTCAACCCGACCAACATCATTCCCAAACCAACCATAATCTGAAAAGCAATGTGTGTGATAAGTACTGGAGGGTGTTCATCCTCTGGAAACTGATCCAATCCTATCACTTCCGCTTCAAAATCCCCATGTGCCAGAAAGCTCAAGGCTCCTGGAATCTCGATCGCATAGTCCACCCTTTTCTTCTCCACATCAGGAATTCCACCAATAATCAGGGGGACAGACGTTCCGGTTTCGAAATGAGCTTCCATGGCAGCAAGTTTTGCAGGTTGCCGAACGGCGATGTCTTTCGCAGAAATGTCTCCTGAGATCGGTTGGAGGAGTGCTGCTATGCCACCGTACACCAAAGCGATCGTAAATGCCTTGCGGTGAAAAGCTATATTTTTCCCCTTCAGCATCATGTAAGCGTGGATCCCCGCTACAGCAAATCCCGTGGCGGCAAAAGCAGCCAAGGACATGTGCAAAGCTTGGGAAAACCAGGCGTCATTGAACATTGCCGCGATGGGGTCAATATTCAGATATTCTCCATCCACAAAATCGAAACCCGCAGGGCTGTTCATCCAGCCATTTGCGGCAACCACGAGAATCCCCGAAGCGAGGCCGCTGACTCCGACTACCACACCTGTAAACCAATGAAACCAGGGATTAAATTTCCCCCAGCCATAAAGAAAAAATCCCAAGGCAATCGCTTCGATAAAAAATGCGGTTCCCTCGAGAGAAAAAGGCATCCCGAAGATTGGACCTGCATGAAGCATAAATTTGGGCCAAAGAAGACCAAGCTCAAAAGAAAGCACTGTCCCGGAAACCGCCCCTGTGACAAAGAAGATCGCCACTCCCTTGCTCCAGGCATTGGTGAGGTCTTTGTAAATGGTTTGTTTGGTCTTGAGGTATTTGTAATGGGAAGTGGCCATGAAAAACGGCATCACCATCCCGATGCACGCAAAAATGATATGAAAGCCCAGCGAAATCGCCATCTGCCATCTGGCAGCTAGAAGATCCTCCATCTATTTTCGGATAAAATTAGTTGAGTGAAAAAGTACTATTTGAATGACGCTTTAACGGACGCCTTGGTTCCCGCAAGGCAAACTATTTTTCAGAAAATTCAAGAGCTGTGTATTATGATTTTTCCTTTCCAACAAGATTGGAATTTAAATCAATCACAACTCAAGTTTCAGGTAAATTAAAATCTCCACGATCCAAATGCTAAATTTTTCCATTCCTTTTTTTAGCTTGATGAAAATCAACGAAGTATGTACGTCAACCGGCACTATCACATCTGGAGCACCGTCCGCTGGTCTAAAAAGCCACTGGTAAATGCATTGTTTTATTCTGCAGCCATCATCGTACTCTATGAAATTACCGGCATTCCCTTTTCCTTGCCCTGGCAACCGATCTCTGTAATCGGTATTGCGGTGGCCTTTTACCTGGGCTTCAAAAATAACAGTTCCTACGACCGGGCATGGGAAGCCAGAAAAATCTGGGGAGCTATTGTCAATGACAGCAGATCACTGACCGTGGGAATTTTAAGCCTGCCATCTTCTCAGGTTTCATTGGATTGGAAAAAGAAATTTGTGTTCCGGCATCTTGCATGGGTGATGGCACTTAAACATACCATGCGAAAAGGAAAAACCTGGGAGCACAACGGAAAGGTCGAAAACCTGATTTTTACACCCTATTTCAGAGCGGAAGGAATGAACGGAATGGATCCGGAATTGGAAAAATATTTGGATTCGGAGGAAATCAAGCACTTAAAATCCTTTCACAACATCCCTATCCAAATCCTGAAAACCCAAAGTTTGGAACTGAAAGATCTGGAGGAAACAGGTGGACTTAGCGAATACAAACATGTTTGGCTACAACAGCTGATCGCCCGACTGATCGACAACCAAGGCGCATCAGAGCGTATAAAAAACTTCCCTTTCCCCCGTCAATATGCCTCTACCGGACTTTTTATCAATTACATCTTTTGCGCCTTGATTCCTTTTGGTTTGCTGGATATCTTTTCCCAATCAGAAATCCTGCATTACTGGCTGACTGTGCCGTTTTCCACAATTATTATCTGGATTTTCTTCCTGGTAGACCGGATTGGTGATTATTCCGAAAACCCATTTGAGTCGGCTTACAATGATGTGCCGATTTCCTCTATTTCTAGAGTCATCGAAATTGATCTTTTGGAAATGCTGAATGAAAAAGACATTCCACAGCCTTATCCTGTGGAAAATGGATTTTTGATGTAAGTGGGATTTACGAAGTACGAATTAGGATTTACGAGGGATTGAAAACCTTTGAGGTTTCAAAAAACCTCAAAGGTTAAAATAAGTAAGGAAATAAATCCGAAATCCCTTCTCCGAAATCCGAAATCTTGTCTCTTAAACCGAAGATAAACTACCTCTTCCTGATACTACTCGATCCAGAAACTCTGATTTCGCCCATTCTCGGAGATCCTGAGTACACCAAGTCTCCCGAACCTGAAGAAGTAACAGAAACCTCTCCTAATTCTCCCACATAGGTATTGCCTGATCCGGATTTGGATACATCCAATTCATCTATAGCCAGATTCTCTGCCTCAAAATCACCAGAACCTGACTGGTTGATTTCGGCTTCACCTACTGCACCGGATTCAATAGAGATTTTGGCCGATCCTGAGATGCTTGCCTCCAACTCATCCGCTCTGAGGCTTTTCATGATAATATCCCCGGAACCCGAAAGCCCAATATAAAATTCTCCGGCTGTGACATCTGATTTCACTTCCATCTCTCCTGATCCTGAGCACTTAACACCTTCCAGTTTTCGGTAGGTGACATAGAATTTCAGACTGACGTTATTGTAGTTGCCTTTTACAAGCCCCAAATGCAAAACATCACCTTCGATTTCTGTTTTCACTTTGTTGAGTTCGACCCCTTTTGCTTCAATTCGGATTTCTTCAGTATTTCCTTCTTCCAGGATTACCTCCCAGCTTCCGCCTGAATGTACTTTTGTGAAAGAACCCGGGGTTCTGGTTTCTGTCTGCTGAGCTTGAACGCAGGATGCCAGGACTAAAGCCGTAATGGCGAATGCTGCGATTTTGGAATAGATTTTCATTTTGTTGGTCTTAAAAGATTGGAAAATTATTGTGTGGTATGGTAGCTAAATTGTGAAGTGAGAAATTGAAAAGAACCCCAGATTCAGCATCCAAATATCAGATGCACCAAATTCAAAATAGGTTGCATCAGCCTACTCTGAATCCCAAATCAATTTTTAGATTTTTGATCCTCAAGTTCAGATTCACCTCCCCAGTCTTGATACTTTGTACTTTGTACTTGAAAATCATTCATTCTTAATGCTCTTCACAGGATTGGCCCAAGCAGCTCTGAGAGTCTGTGATGTCACCGTGGCAGCTGCAATAATCCCGGCAATCAGTCCTGCCCAAAGGAAAATGGTCCAAGTGATACCCGTTTTATAGGCAAAATCCTCCAACCAACTGCTCATACCAAACCAGGAAACCGGAATGGCAATCATGAATCCAATCGCAACTAGCTTAAGGAAATCCTTTCCCAGCAATACCAAAATATTCCCTGTCTCTGCGCCCATCACTTTTCTGATTCCGATTTCCCTGGTGCGCTGCTCGGTGGCAAAAGTCACCAATCCCAACAAACCAAGAATAGAGATCAAAATTGCTAAAACTGAAAAGAAGGTGAAGATGGTTTTTACCTTGGCTTCAGCCTCATATTGCCGATTGAATCCTTCATCCACAAAGAGTGGTTCGAAGGGATAGTCAGGTCTCAATTGAGCCCATTCACCTTGGAGGTAAGCCAAAACTTCTTCGCGTTGTGCAGCATCGATCTTGATACTCACCAGATTGTTTCTGTTTTGAGAAATCATGAAAACAATCGGAACAATCGGTTGGTGAAGGCTTTCAAAATGAAAATCCTGCATCACTCCAGTCACAAACCCACGTCGGCCCCCGTACAAAAACTGCTTACCGATCGCTTCCTCCGGATTTGCCCAACCCACCGCACGGATTGCAGCTTCATTGAGAATAAAAGCTTCTGTGGAGTCACTAGCTCTTTGAAAGTCAAAATCCCTTCCTGTTTTCAAGGGTATGCCGTAAGTGTTTAGAAAATTGTGAGCCACATGAATATCCGCAATTCGGACATTCAACTGGGTCATTTCTCCGTTGACTTCTGCAGTGGTACCCTGAGAATCCAGGAGTCTGCCGGAAGGAACCCTACTGGACATACTCACCTGTTTGATACCGGGATGATTTTCCAGTCGGTCTTTAATGATTAGATAATTTGAATTGATCTGTGCACTATTGGGCAATACCACAATGTCTTCTTTTTGAAAGCCAAGGTCTTTGCTTTGCATATAATTTAGCTGCCTCACCACTACCAATACGGCCACGATCAAAATGACAGAAATCGCAAACTGACCTACTACCAGGAGGGAACGAAAATTCTCATGGCCTTTTCCTGCTTTGAAAGCGCCTTTCAAAACTTTCGCAGGCATAAATCCTGAAAGGAATAAGGCAGGATAACTTCCTGATATCAATCCTACGAAGGCCATCAGTCCAAAAATTCCCAGGAGGTACTCTGGATTTTTAAAGAAATTGAGGCTCAATGGCCTATCTGTGAAATCGGAAAAAGTGGGTAAAAACAAGTAAACAAGAATGATTGCGAGAATCATGGCAAACAGTGTCATCACAAAGGATTCCCCCATAAACTGGCGGATCAAAATCACCTTGTCAGCTCCCATTACTTTGCGAAGACCTACTTCCATAGATCTCAAGGAGGATCTTGCTGTGGACAAATTCATAAAGTTGATACATGCAATCAACAGGATAAACAAAGCCACCGCCAAATAGACAAAAACGTAATCGATGTTTCCGTTTGGCTCAATCTCAGAAGCCAAATTGGAATGCAAGTGGACGTCAGTAATCGGCCAAAGTTTAAGAGCCGTTCCCTTTGACATTGGGATCCCTGCTTGATTCTCCCCCATTCGTCGGTCGATCATGGCTGGCAGTTGGGCTTCAAATGCCTTTCCGTCCACCCCTTCGGCCAACTTGATGAAAGTAGAGAAATTGTTCGACCCAAAGTTGGACATGAAAGCATCCTGTCCTCCGTAAAACTGTACTACGGGAATCATAGATGCAAGAAAATCCACGTGGAAGTGGGAGTTTTCAGGCATGTCTTCCATCACTCCACGAACTTGAAAAGTAAATTCCTGGCCGGCCAACTCTGCCTGCAATTCTTTGCCAATCGCAGACTGATCTCCAAAATACCTCTTGGCAGTACTTTCGGTAAGGATTATCCCATCTGCTTCAGTAAGGGCTTTTTGAGCTTCTCCTTCAATAATATTCCATTGGAAAAGGTCAAAGGTCTCGGGATCAGCAAAGAAAAAACGTTCCTCCTCCATGGCATTCCCTTGATTCTTGATCAGCGCATCATTGCTGAAAAGACGTGCTGCCACCTCTACTTCCTCCGGAAAATCCGACTGCATCAATGGGCCAAACGGAGGTGCCAAGTGTCCCAAGTGTAGGCTTTCTTCTCCATCCTGATTGTACCAAGCCCGTGAAACCCGGTAAATCCGATCCGCATCCGGATGGTATTTGTCATAGCTCAGTTCAAACTGCACATACAGCAGGATCACAATACTAACTGCCATCCCGATAGCAAGGCCGATCAGATTGATCAGCACATACATCGGATGCTTTTTGGCATTTCTAAAGACAATTTTAAAGTAGTTTTTGAACATGACTTTTATAGTATCAGTGGGTTATTCAGATTTCAGACTGTTGACCGGATTGGCTCTTGCGGCAGAAAACGCCTGGTAACTGACCGTCAACAAGGCAATAGCCATTGTAATCAGGCCAGCAAGCAGGAAAATCAACGGATTCAGTTCCGTCTGGTAAGCAAAAGTTTGCAACCATTCCCGCATCGCCCAATAAGAAATAGGCGCACCGATCAAAAAAGCTACAAATACCAGGATGGAAAAATTGGTTGTGAGCATCCAGACCAGATTGGAAGTGGAAGCTCCAAGGACTTTGCGAACTCCGATTTCCTTGGTTTTTTGGTAGGCAGTATAAGCTGCCAAACCGAAGAGTCCAATACATGCAATCACGATCGCCAATATTGAGAAGGAGGTCAGTATTTTACCTGAAACCTGCTCACTAGTGTAGAGATTGTTCAGGTCATTTTCCAAGAATGAAAAAGTGAAGGGGTGGTTTTTCCCAAATTTGCCCCAGAGTGCTTCCACTTCCGCTAAAGTTTGTTGGGGATTTTCTCCGGAGATATTCAAGGCCAGAAATGCCTGAAATCCGACGGCAGATTCTGTACTGAAAATGGCCAAAGGTGTAATGGGCAAATGCAGAGATTCAAAATGAAAATCGTCGGTCAGCCCAACCACCGTATAGGCAATGTTAACCAGCTCCCCATCAATATTGGTCGAATTGTAGATCTTGCTGCCGATGGGATTTTGAAGACCAAAAGCTTGAACAGCTGCCTGGTTAAGAATAACAGAGGTGCTGTCGTTAAATTCATCTCCGAAAGATCTGCCTTCTTTAATCTTGATTTTCAGGGCTTCCAGAAAAAAATCATCCGCGGCAAATCCTTTTCCAGTCATGACTTCTGAATTCCCCTCTGCAGTAAACTGGATACCGAAAAATGAATTTCCAGGCATTTGACTTCCAGCTCCGGCATTCAATACTCCCGGGATTTTCTTAACCTCTTCACGAAAGGTCTGAGGGTTTTCCAGTTGTCCAAATCGCTCTACTACCAATACATTTTCCCTTTGAAAGCCCAAATTCTTGGTCTGGATAAATTTGATCTGCCGATCGATTATCAAGGTACCGGCGATCAAGATGATGGAAATTGTAAACTGAAATACCACCAGCCCATTTCTCAATAATTGGCCTTTTTTGGAGGAAGCGAGCTTCCCTTTCATGATCTGGACAGCTTGCATCTTGGAAATCTGGAAGGCGGGATAATATCCTGCTACCAGTGCAACGAAGACACCCATTCCCACAAGCCAGGGAAGAAGGCTGATGACTTTGTCAAACGAAAGAGTAAGCTCCTTCTGGGCCATTCCATTGAAATAGGGAAGTGTCAGACCCACCAATATTGTGGATAGCGCCAAGCTGATCACCACCAGCACAACCGCTTCAAGTAAAAACTGTGCTATCAACTGCCCACGGTCGGAGCCCATTGCTTTTCTCACTCCTACTTCTCTGGCTCTTTCTGCGGAGCGGGCAGTAGCCAGATTGATAAAATTCACTGAGGCAATCAGGAGAATAAAGAAGGCAATGGAAATGAAAATATAGACGTAGCGGATATTTCCGTTCGCTTTCATTTCGGCCTGAAGTTGGGAAGTCAGGTGAATATCTGCCAAGGGTTGGAGAAAATATCGGTATCCGTTACCGGCGGCTGTGTAATCGTCATAATTGACTCCGGTATTTCTCTCGATATCCCCGGCAGCATATTTTTTAACTAAAGGAGGGATCGCCGCCTCTACCGACTGTGGTGCAGCATTTGCTCCAATTTTTATATAAGTCATTGCGGAAAATGAGGCATACGTCGGTTCTTGATTAAATGGCTGGCCGGCCGTAGTCCCCAATATTTCAAAACTCAAATGGCTGTTTACCGGCAAATCTTCCATAACGCCAGTTACCTCGACGTCTTGTCCATTGATCTTGAACGCCTTCCCGACAACCTCTGTACTTCCGAAGTATTTATTGGCGATTTTTTCACTCAATACGACCGCGTTGGTCTTATATAAGGCAGTCTTTACATCCCCGGCCACAAGGACCATCGGGAAAATCTCAAAGAAATTAGAATCGGCAAAAACCAGAAGTTTTTCCTCATAGATATCTTCCTCCAACTCGATTGTATTTGCAAAATCTCCTGAACCAAAAAGTCGGGTAGCGTCCTCCACTTCCGGGATTTCATTTTTGAAAACCTCGGCAAAACCATCCGGAATGATTGCATACAGGTTGATGTGATCTGGATAGATCCTCTCAAGGGCTACACGGTAGACAAGCTCATGGTCTTTCCAGAATTTATCATAACCCAACTCATCTTTTACTTGAAGAAAAATCAAAATACAGCAGGTCAACCCCAGGGTCAACCCAAAAATATTAATGGCGGTATAGACCCTGTTTTTGATCAGGTTGCGGTAGGCGATCTTCAGGTAATTTTTGAACATTCTGGCCGAAAGTTTAGGGTTTGAAATTCCTGTCTGAAAAGGCGAATGGAAAAGCTATTTCCTAGCCTGGATTTTTATTTTTTCATCTCACTAGATACTAAATCGCTGAGTCAAATTATTTGATACAAAAGCACCACGTACTTGGTACATGGTACTTTGCTCTTGGGTTATTGCTTAATAAGTTTGGTAGATCCCGAAATCCCAATGCTCTGCT
Source organism: Algoriphagus sp. (assembly GCA_035458065.1). Classification (GTDB taxonomy): domain Bacteria; phylum Bacteroidota; class Bacteroidia; order Cytophagales; family Cyclobacteriaceae; genus Algoriphagus. The sequence goes on from DATIAI010000082.1 coordinate 8,465, forward strand.
TGTCAGGATTACCTCTGTAATAAATGTTTCCAGAACCGGAAGAACCAACTGTAAATGATTCGGTCACACCGATTGAAGCATCTCCAGACCCGGATTTTCCGATTTTCACGGCTTCGGCTGTGAAATTAATTGCCTCCAGATCACCCGAACCGGACTGACCGATATTTGCTTCGTCCGCTTGTCCTCCTTCGATGATTACTTTACCAGATCCGCTCATTCCGACACTTAGCTTTTCAGCATTGATATTTTTGGTGGTAATGCTGCCCGAACCGGATAGTCCGATGTTAAATGAATTTGCCCCAAAATCGGATTTTAAAATCATATCACCAGATCCTGCATTTCCTACAGATTCAAGTTCTCTCACAGTGATAAAGACCTTTATATTCACGTTGTTGTGATTGCCTTTGACAAGTTTGATTTCCAGCTTGTCGTCATCCACTTCGGTGATTACTTTGCTAAGATCAAAGCCATTGGACTCCAGCCTAACCTCATCCTTGGAGCCTTTGGTGACCTCTACATCCCAGCTTCCGTTGTTTTCAATTTTGGTAAAAGAACCGGGAGTTCTCGTTTCTGACTTTTGTGCCATTGCAGAGAAGCCCATCAGAAAGAGGGCAAAAACTAAAGCGAAAATTTTTGATGTTTTCATGTGAATTGGTGTTGGGATAGTTTTGCATTTATTTAAGTGCCAGAGATTGTGCCAAGGTAAAAACAACCATTTCACAACCCCAAAGCGGTTTTTCTTTGTTGTAATTGTCCGAGAAAAGCCAATTTTGACCGCAAGCGAACGAAAAACCATCGGTGTGGCAAATCGATTTTCGACCTTTCTCAATACCGGACAATGGTTCACTCATTTTTCAGGTAGTCTACAGGATTGGATGCCGCTGTCTTGAAACTTTGGTAACTGACCGTAAGCCAGGCAATCAGGATCGAAAACACCCCGGCGAAGAAAACCAGGATCAAGTCGATCTCTGTCCGGTAGGCAAAGTTTTGGAGCCAGTATTTTTCCAGAAGGAAATAGCTCAGCGGACCGGCGATCAAAAAGGCAATGACTACAAGAAGGGTGAAATCCTTGGTCAAAATCGTCACCAAATTTACCATGGAAGCTCCCAGGGCCTTTCGGATGCTGATTTCCTTAGATCGCTGCTCTGTAGTAAATGCCGCAAGTCCAAACAGCCCAAGACAGGCTATGCCGATAGCCAGCCCAGTAAAAATCAAGATGATCTGACCCATTTTTTGCTCCTTTTGGAATAGGAGATTGAAATCCTCGTCCAAAAATGAGAATTCAAACGGGGCTCCACCCGAGTGCTTCTTCCAGATAGCTTCCAGCTGCCTTACCTTTTCACTGACCTGCCCCGGGCTGATCCGGATAGCCATCTCCCGAAAGATTTGATTTCCTCCATACATCACCACAAGAGGCCGGACGTTTTGCTTTAAGCTTTCGAAATTGAAATCCTCAATTACGCCGATCACTTTGCGGTAGGTGACACTTCCATCCTCGCTCCAGAAGCCTCCAAGTTCTTGTGTACCGTCCAGCTCGGTCCAGCCCATTAGCGCCATTGCTGCCTGATTGATCAGCAAGGTTCCGGTATCAGAAGGTATTTCTTTGGAAAAAAACCTGCCGGATTTCAGGTTAAAACCCAGAGCCTCCATATAATCTTCATCCACATAATTGATATAGCACAGGATATCCTGCTGCTTGTCTTTGGTGCGCATGACAGATGTCCAGTCCAGACGAGGCGGCAAAGTATTACTGTAGGCAGCTGCCAAAAAGCCCGTCTGGGCCAAAACCTCCTGCTTAAAGGTCTGCTCATTGGTTCCCAAGGACCGTGTATGAAGCAGGGCCAATACATTTTCCTTGTCGATTCCGAGGTTCTTTTCCTGCATGTATTTAAGCTGCTTGTAAACTACCAGACTACTGATCATCAAAGCAATGGAAATGAAAAACTGGAAAACGACCAGTCCGCTTCGAAGAGAAGTGCCCTTGACCCCGGAGCGGATTTTCCCTTTAAGGACAGCCACCGGTGAAAAAGCAGTCAGATAAAATGCCGGATAAGAACCTGCCAACAATCCAACCAGCATGAGAAATAGCAAAAATCCAATCAAAAACTGAGGCTGAACCAGAAATCCTAAGCCCAGAGTCTTACCCGCCAAAGCATTGAAGGGCTGCAAAAAGAGTACTATCAACCCAAGGGCGACGATACCGGCGATTCCGCTGTAGACCATTGATTCGGAGAGAAATTGTCCGATCAGGCGAGGCCGATGCGCACCGATGGACTTTCTGACTCCTACTTCTTTAGCCCGGTTGGCAGATCGGGCCGTCGAGAGGTTCATGAAATTGATACAGGCGATCAGCAGGATAAAGACGGCGATACCCGAAAACAGATAGAGGTACTGGATATTGCCAGGCGGCTTGATTTCATCAGAGAAATTTGACTTTAGATAAATGTCCCGAAGCGGGATAGTGACCAGCCCAAATGCATTGCCCTGCTCTCTAAAGGCTTGAATCGAAATCCCGAGAAACTGCTGAATCTCCTCCCCCACATATTTCAGAACAAAATCGTTCAGGCTGCTTTGGATCAGACTAGGGTCTGCGCCTTCAGCAATTCGGTAATAGGTCATCAGGTTGTTGCTTGTCCAGTTTTCCTGCTCAAAAAACCACCAGTTTTCTCCTGAAAGAACCGCATCAAAGGCCAGGTGGGAATTAGTCTGTAAATCTTTCACAATGCCGGTAACCTCCAGAGGAGTCTTATCAGATCCTCCCAGGATAGTCTTGCCGACAGGATCGAGGTCTCCAAAGTATTTTCTTGCGGTAGACTCTGCAAGCACGATTTTATCAGGACCCTGGAGAGCTGTGGCAGGATTTCCCTTAATCAATTCAATTCCGAAAAACTCAAAAAAATTGGGATCGGATACAAATACCAAAGGTTCGGTAAAGGCTTTTTCCCCTTCGCGAAGCGGATATGTTCGAACTACCCCAAATCTCACTGCATCTTCCACCTGGGCAATCTGGGCCTTCATCGTGGGAGCCAGCGGAGCAGCGGAGGTAGTGGTGTAAAACTCATTTCCGTTGAGTTTACCAGTCACATTCACCCGATAGATCCGTTCCGCATTGGGAATAAATTCATCATAGCTAAGTTCATCAAAAACAAAGAGGAAAATCAGAACGCTCGCTGCCATTCCCAGGCTGAGACCGATGATGTTAATGGCTGAATAAACCTTGTTGCGCTTCATATTCCTTAGCGCGATTTTGAGATAGTTTTTCCACATAGCTGGTTGGATATAAAAGTGTTGGTTTAGCTTACAAAATGAGAGATGCAGCTTTGGAGAAAATGGTTGCAGGAGAGTTTCAAAACCTTAAAAAGAAAAAGAAATGCCCTCCAAAGACTCTGGAAGGCATTTTTGAAAAATCAGAAATTAAAAGTCAATAATCCAACATGCCCGATAGTGGACATCCGTTCAACCCTGGGGATTATTCAGTCTTGATGGATTGGACTGGATTGGCTTGGGCAGCCTTCAGAGATTGTAATCCTACGGTCAAAAGCGCCACTCCCAATATAAGAATAGCCGCGGCTGGGATAAACCACCATTCGAAACCGATCTTGTATTGGTAACCATCCAGCCAGTCTTGCATCAGCCAAAATGCAATTCCGGATCCAATTGCAACGGAAAGGATTACGATGAGGATAAACTCCCTGTTGATCACTTGCAGAATAGAAAGCGTAGATGCACCAAGTACTTTGCGGATACCGATTTCTTTGGTCTTTTGCTCCGCTATATGAGCTGACAACCCCAACAGCCCCAAACAGGAAATCAAGATGGTCAGGATACTGAAATATTGCGCCAAATCTCTCAATCGGACATCTTCCTGATATAATCGAGCGTAGTTCTCATCCATAAAGCTGTAGTCAAAAGGGAATTCCGGATTCAGTCTTTGTGCTGTGGCTTCCAGAAATGCGACCGTTTCCTGGATTTTCCCGGTTTTCACTTTTACATACCCCTGCCAAGTATTGTCTGGATCAAGAAGTAGGATTGCGGGAGCTACATTTTGCCGGAAACTTTCAAAATGAAAGTCTTTGACCACTCCCGTAATGGATCTCTCAGTGTCCCAAAGTCTAAAAAACTCCGTTCCTTCATGGTCTTGCTCCATTAGGCGCAGAGCGGTTTCATTGAGAATCGCCCCGGAAACAGAGTCTGCTCCATTTGCCCTGTCAAATCCCCGGCCTTTCACCAGCTGAAGACCTGAGGCTTCCAGAAAGTCATAATCCACACGTATGATCTCAAACAGGGCAGAATTGTCCGGTGCCTTTCCCTCCCAAGCAACTCCTCCGGTGTTGGAGTTTCTCCCCAAGAAACCAAAAGAGGAACGGCTCACGGCGACGATGTCATCATTTTTCTCCAACTCTGCCTTGAAAATATCAAAGCGATCCAGCAGCTCCCCTTCCAGTGTGACCTGAATCAGCTGATCTTTGGAATAACCAAGGTCCTGATTCATCGCAAAGTTGATCTGATGATAGACTACCATCGTAGAGACAATCAGGATAGTTGCAAGGATAAATTGGAAAAGGACAAGGGTCTTTCTGGCGATAACCACCCCTTTGCCCGCCTTGGTAAAAGACCGAAAGACGGAAACTACTTTGGTCGCGGAGAGGTAAAATGCAGGATAGCTACCTGCTACCAATCCAGTAATCAGGAGAACCAATGTCAGCTGCAGCCAGAAGACTCCCGACAAAAAGGGCACGCTCATTTCTTTGCCGGTTAGGTTATTGAATATCGGCAAGGTAAGCGCCACCATAATTAC
>DATIAI010000083.1:0-2196 GCA_035458065.1 Algoriphagus sp.
AGTGCCGACCTCTCGAAGACTTTTGTAAACGGGAATCTGTTTGACGAATACCGCATAGGAATAGCCCCGGTTATCATCGGGAGCGGTCGGACCTTGTTCGGGCAAGGCCTTTATCCAAAAAAGTTTAAGCTTATTTCCACACAACCACTTTCTACAGGAGGTGTGGTTTTGACCTATGCGAAATGAAAAGGGTGGCAGTACGGATTCGAAACTGCATTTTAACCCGAGCTACCACCATTGTCGATAATACTTCAAAGAGATCAAATCCTGAATCCCAGCAAAAATTTCTGGTAAAAAAGACTGAATAATTCTAAAATTTACCTTACTCTACCATAGCCCAAAACCTTATCGAGCCGGGTTTTTACATAGGTAAATCCGGCAACATTGGCGGCTTTGTTTCCTTCAATGGTATAGATAAATCCATCCGCATAATGATGTACAATACCAATATGGCCTTTTCCGGAGGGCAAGCTTACACGCCACCAAGCTACTATGTCTCCCGGTTGGGGTAAAAAGCCATTTTCAGTTCCAAGAAAATGCATGCCTTTGGCTTTAAACTGGTTGAAAATATCTCTGGCTCCGGCAGAATACCGGAAAGGCATCCTTGATTTGTCTCCGCCTGCAGCCTGAAGGAAACACCAACTGACAAACCCAGCACACCAGCTTTCTCCTTCTCCCAATCCGGAGGGTTGCATGTACTTCTTTACAAACTTTCCCATGTTGTTTCCTCCGATTTCACCTGCACCTGCTTTCAATTCTTCAATGGCAAATTGCAGGGCAAGTCTGCCTATGGGATGGCCTCCTTTTTCCAATCCCGGCATAATTGTAAAATTGATGTCTGCAGTTTTAACTTGACTGCGAGGGTTTTGAAGGGCCCACATGGTAATCTCCCCCACTTTCCCATCGATCTCCAGAGGAGTGCCGTTTTTGTCCAGATGGCCAGCCTGAAAAGTTCGGACGGCATTGAAGGTAGTCGTGTCAAATACCCCTGTTATCTGCACATTGAAATCCAATTCCTGGAGTAACAGTTGCAGCGCTCTTACCTCTTGTCCAGCGCTGCCTTTTTTTAAAAGTCCCATAGTGTAGGTGTTTAAAATTAAAAATATTATTATTTAAAAATGTTAGCTAAAATATTGAAAAATAGTTGGTTGTCGAAATGGATCTTTGTTGAATTGATCTTTTCAAAATCATGACCACCCGAAAATTTGATTTAACTGAAAGCAATGATAAAAAATTTAGAACCTAGCTATCGCCAAAAGAAACACAGCAAGGCAGGATGAATACCATAGACCTATTACTGCTTCTGGGAACTTTGGCTTTAGCATCGACTATCTTGATAAAGCCACAAAGTGGGGATCGCATTTTTCTACCTCTGCTTGCAATGGTTTTAGTTTCGGCAATGGCTCAAATATTCCTTTCGGGCTTTTATTGGCAATTCATTCCAGCCTATCTGTTGCTTTTGCTTCTCGCAGGATGGGCATTTTTGATATACCCAAAATCCAAGAAAATCCCTAATAAACCTTTTCGATTCAGTTTGCTTGTTTTGGGCTTGGCTACATTACTTAGCTGTTCCGTTTTAATTCCAGTTCCAAGTTTGACTGAGCCTCAGGGTTCTTTCCAGGTTGGAACCAAAATTTACCGTTGGATAGATTTCATACGTGCCGAGCAACTCACGGCTGATCCAGATGATAAGCGCAATGTAGTTGTACAAGCATGGTATCCCATTGACCAAGATTCTAAAGGGAATCATTCGCTCTATTTGGACGGATTGGGGAATCTGCCTGGAAAAATAGGAGGGGTGCCTAGCTTTCTATTTGATCATTTCGATCAGATAGACACTTATGGAAAATTGGATGTACCCATTTCAAAGACAAAAGAAAAATGGCCTGTTATCCTGTTTTTAAATGGTAATGGCACCTCTCGTTCCTTTTATACCAGTTTGGTTGCGGGACTTGCTAGCTTTGGCTATGTGGTATTGACCATCGATCATCCGTATGAGGCGGTTATGACTCAACTCGCAAATGGGGAGCTTGTCACACCTATTGAAGTTTACCTCAAAGATGATCCTGATCTTCTCAAGTTTATGGAAAATCGACTAGATACACGAGTTGCTGATATCCAATTTGTTCTCACTCAAATGGATAGTTTAAACCAATCGGAAGAAGAGTTTATTTCTAAGCTAGACCTAACACGAAT
>DATIAI010000084.1:0-8788 GCA_035458065.1 Algoriphagus sp.
TTCAAAAAACTCCTCCAGTTCAGGTTGTTTGGCGGGCCCATCGATCAGTCTGAAAATTCCTCCTGAGTGGTTATTCAAGATTACGATTCGCAGATTTGCCATTCCGTAATTGTGCCAAAAGGCGTTGCGGTCGTAGAAAAACGCCATATCTCCGGTGATCAGCGTGACGGGATCTTTGGTGGTAAAAGTACAGCCGACCGCAGAACTGTTGGACCCATCAATTCCACTGGTGCCCCTGTTGCAGATAATTTCCTGATTTCTTCTTCCAAGAAAATTGACATAGCGGACGGCCATGCTGTTTGCCAGATGAAGTTTTGAATGCAGTGGTATTTTTTTCAATAGATAATGCAAAGCAGGATACTCGCCAAATTCCACCAAAGAGAAAGTAGTGGGAAGGGCTTGGGATACGGCTTTTTCAAGTTCATTCCAGCGGTCAAAAAATGCTTCATCCTGTAGCGAAAGATTTTCCTGGAGCCAGTTCAAAAAACTAAAAGGTGAGCATGCTAAAATCCTGGTTAGATGTTGAAATGTATCTTTGGATTCTCCATTTGGCTGGATATGCCAATGGGAAGCTTTAGAATTTCTAAGAAAAAGTTTTAAAGATTTGGAGATCACCGATTTCCCAAAACTCAGAATCAGATCGGGTGTTAAATCGGTATTGAGGCTTTCATTTCCCAGCCAATGGTCATGCAGGCTGATTGTATTTTCACTCTGAAGATTGGAAATGGTATCGGTGACGATGACGACCTTTTGGTTTTTTGCCAGCTGATCTAACAAGCCTTGAATCTGAGGATTTGGCTTTTGCTGACCAAGGACGATCAAAAGGCGCCTGACTTCCGAAAGTCGGTTTTTGATATGCCGGAGGCTTTCTTCTGTAAGATGGCTTTGACTAGTGACTGTTGTGAACTCCTTGGGATACTCGGGGTAAACAAACTTTTCTCCCTCGCTTGGATAAAAGGGTTCGCGGAGGGGGATATTGATATGCACTGGTCCGGCTGGAAATTGCTTGGACAAGTTGATCGCTTCATTCACGATCCGGCTCGAATGCCAGTTTTGATCCTCATTCGAAAAGGAATCAGGGAATCGGAAGCTTTTTTTCACATGTTTCCCAAATACCTCCTCTTGAAAAATTGTTTGCCCATCCCATTGGTCAATCCATTCCGGAGGCCGATCTGCAGTCAAGATCAAAAGCGGGATTTGCTGGAAATATGCCTCAGCAATAGCCGGGTAATAATTCAGTGCCGCTGATCCGGAAGTACAGACCAATACAACTGGCTGTCCAAGCTGCTGGGCCATGCCCAAAGCAATGAAGGCCGCCGAGCGTTCGTCAGAGATCGTACGGGAATGGATATCCGGGTGGCGTGCAAAAGCCAAAGTCAGGGGAGCACATCGCGAACCAGGTGAAAGAATCGCGTTTTCAATTCCCTTTTTGGCACAAATGGCCACTAAATCGAGGATGGGTTGGATAATCAAGCGCTTGGTTTTTGAAGAAATTTACCGATGATCTGACATTTGAGTTCGGTTTCTTCCCATTCTTTTTCGGGATCGGAATCTTCTGTCACCCCTGCACCGGCATAAAGAATTGCCCTATCTCCCCGAATGGAGGCGGTTCGGAGATTTACAAAAATTGAAGTTTCCTCCTGAATGTTAACCGGGCCGATAAATCCGGCAAAAAAGGATCGATCGAAGCCTTCATTTTCCTGCAAAAACTCATGGGCTTCTTTTCTTGGCATTCCACAAACTGCCGAGGTAGGATGCAGTAAATCCAACATCACCGAACCGAGTTGAGGAAATCCCGTCGCTTTCATGTCAACACGAAAATCAGTACGCAAGTGAAGGAGATTTCCTGCCATCACAGTCTTTGGACCATGCTCCTCGTATTCTCTAAGCCTGATTTTCTTAAAACAATCCACGATATACCGACAAACCAAAGCTTGCTCCTCAATTTCTTTTTGGGTCCAGGCAGCTGATTTGAGCGGGTTTTCACCTGAAGCAGGTTGTGTACCCGCCAATGCCATCGAATAGAAATGATCACCTTTGGTTTCGATCAAAATTTCAGGACTTGCCCCGATCCAACTTCCAACCTGAGGAATATGGAAAAAATTGACAAAGGAATTCGGGTGGGCTTCCAGCATTTTCTGGAAGGATTTCCCTAGATCAAATTCCTCCGATATAGCAATGACCTTGGTCCTTGCCGGAACTACTTTTTCTAATACCCCGGCTTCTATTGCCTCAATCCCATGTTGTACCAATCGAATGAAATGTTCTTTTTGGTCGGATTCATTCTGTTCTGAAAATGGAGATTCGGTATTTTGTCTGATGAGGTTTTTCACCTCAGCTTTTATGGATTCTTTGGAATAGTGGAGGGAGGATTTGATCCATTCAGGCAGATCTCCGGCTTCTAGCTCCTGGTCCAATTGGATACAGAAATACTGGCTTGATTTGATGAAAAAGGCTTTCTTATCTTCCTGATCGGCAAAGGGATGCACAATAAACCCTGTCGGAAGTTCTTCAATGTTTAAGTTGACTCTTTCGGGATTCTCACTTTCGTCCAGCAAAAACTCCAGTTTTCCAGATTTGGGTTTTCGCCATACGGCAAAAGACCCACCGGAACTCAAGCCTTTAAGAAAAAGAAGATCCAGTAATTCGGATTGGGTGGTGGGAGTTAAGGTTTCCGTGTAATTCATTTTTTATCCAAAATAGCCATGGTCATCCGGCTAATGCAACACAACTGTTCCGACTCATTGTAGATTTTGATTTCCCAAACTTGGGTTGTTTTTCCGATATGAACCGGTTTTGCAACTCCTTTCACGAATCCTTGCCGTACAGCCTTGATGTGGTTGGCGTTGATTTCCAAACCCACACAAGCCTGTCTGGATTGATCAATGGTAAAAGAAGAAGCTAAACTTCCCAAGGTTTCTGCCAAAGCTACATTTGCTCCCCCGTGTAACAAGCCCATAGGCTGCTTGGTTCGATGATCCACTGGCATTGTCGCTTCCAAAAAATCATCTCCAATACCGGTGAACTCAATTCCCAAATGTTTGACCATGGTTTCCTGACTGGTAGAATTAAGTTGATCGAGTGTGGGAAATGAAAGAAAAACCATTCAAATGTGGGTTTAATGAAGTTAATTTGGGCTTCGGACAAAATTAAAGAAACTTGAATCGAAAAAAAATTTACCTGGTCAGACACGGACAGACTGACTTTAATCTACAGGGAGTAGTGCAGGGTAGTGGAATAGATGCGCCAATCAATGCAACAGGAAGAGCGCAGGCAAATGCATTTTTTGAATATTACAAAGATATTCCTTTTGATCAAGCCTATCACACAGCGCTGATCCGTACTCAGCAATCGATTCAGCAATTTATTGAACTGGGGATTCCGACTCAGGCATTACCTGAGCTCAATGAGATATCCTGGGGAGATTACGAAGGAACTCCAATGACCCCGGAGGAAGGGGAATATTATCGCCACATGCTACACCAATGGCAGCAGGGAAATCTGGATTATGCTATTGCTGGAGGAGAAAGTCCGAATATCGTGGCGGAGAGAATGAGAAGAGGGATCAAGAAAATATTAGATGGTCCCGGTGAAACCGTGCTGGTGTGCATGCATGGAAGGGCGATGCGAATTTTTCTCAGTTTGATTCTGAATTACGATATGCGGTATATGGACCAGTTTGAGCATAATAACTTATGCCTATACCTGCTGGAGCAATTACCTGACGAAACGTTTGTGGTAAGGAAATTTAACGATCAGGAGCATCTCAAGATCCTGAGTCTGATCTAGCAGCTTTGGCTGCTTTTTTCTTGGAAAGCAGACTTTCCTCATACATCGCGAGATACTGTTGATGCAGGTTTTTGTTTTCGGTCAGATCATAAAGCCGGAAAGCGATCTGCTGGAGTTGTACCTTTTGGCCGTTTTCCAGGTCAACCAAAAATTCACCCAGAAAACACTCATCGAAATCACAGTAGGGGATTTCAATGATCAGGGCCAACTCTGAATTTCCCGAATAATGCCTCGTTGAAAACGCAGAAGAAAATTGCGATTCAATATCCCGAATAGTGGTTTTGATTTCCTTTAATTCTTTGCTTTTGAACAGAACCAAAAAAGTTTTGGATTCAGGGTCTTTTGCGAAGACCGAAGTGCAGCAAATCAAGGCGAATAGAAGTGTTGCTAACTTTTTCATAGTGACCAATATAATATATAAATTTTCCTCAACGCAAGTAAGAAAAACATAATCCATGCCTAAGGGCTTGAAAAAGTGGATCGATGGAAGATTTCCCACCTCCTTGTGAAGGAAGAGCCTTATAGTCTGGTGAAATTGGGTAATTCGATTTTTCACTCACTCCACGATTCAGTCCTTGAAGGATTGTGTTTGGCGGGAGCGGGAATTTTTGGAGAAAAAAAATCCCCGAAGTGTTGAATTTCGGGGATTTTTTTTGGATATTTTTCGATTAAGCTTTCGCTGTTCTTCTTTTTGCTTTTGCTCCTTCTTCTTCGATTTCGTCTTCTACACCGGCAAGGATTCTTCCGCAATGTTCACAGACGATCAATTTTTTCTTTTCACGGATATCAGCTTGTCTCTGAGGTGGTACAGTGTTGAAACAACCGCCGCAAGCGCCTCTTTTTACCATGACTACTGCAAGTCCATTTTTGGCATTCGCTCTGATTTTGGTGTAAGACTTCACAAGTCTGTCTTCCACTTTTTTCTGCGATTTGTCTCGCTCAGCACGAAGCTTGGATTCTTCTGATTCGCTTTCAGAAACAATCGTATCCAGCTCTTCCTTTTTCAGATCAAGGTCCTTCTGACGATCTTTCATCAAATTGTTCAGCTCTTCCAAATCGGTTTTCTTCTGCTCGATTTTTACTCCGGCTTCTGCAATTTTCTTCTTGGAGACCTGAATTTCGAGATCTTGAAGTTCCAGTTCTTTGGTGATGGCATCGTACTCACGGTTGTTCCGTACGTTCATCTGTTGGTCCTGGTACTTTTTGATCAGCTTCTCGGACTCCTTGATGTTTTCCTTAAACCGTTTGATGTCGTCTTCGAAAGAGTCGATATCATTCTGGAATTTTTCGAGTCGTGTTTCGTAGCCTGCTATCTCATCTTCGAGGTCTTGAACTTCCTCAGGAAGCGCTCCTCTAACTTTTACGATGGCATCTAGTCTTGAATCTATAAGTTGAAGGTTGTAGATAGCTTCTAGTTTTTGTGCTACTGTACTTTCCATGTACTATCGGTAGGATGTGGGATTAGTAACTACTTTTGTCAAATAGAGTGCAATATTAGGAAAATTTTGTGACAAATGCTCCCCAAGTAATTCTTTTGTGAAAATTTCACTCTCATAATGCCCGATGTCGCAAAGTATTAATTGGCCTTCCGCATCGAAAAACTCGTGATATTTCACGTCAGAAGTCACAAACACATCCGCCCCTGATTTCTTGGCATCTGATAGCAAGAAAATCCCTGCCCCGCCGCAGACTGCAACTTTCCTGATTTTTTTTGTAGTTAAAGGTGTGTGCTTAAGTACTTTAAGATTCATTTTTTCCTTTAAATAATCCAAAAAATCAAGCTCATCCATCGGATTTTCAAACTCACCTACCATACCCGCCCCGACTTCCTGATTTTCATTTTCCAAGGTTGAAAGGTAAAAAGCCACTTCCTCATAGGGGTGTGCTTTTTTCATTGCTGAAATCACCCTGTTGCTTAAAAATGCAGGTAGCATTACTTCGACTCTTGTTTCTTTTTCAAATTGTGGGGTTCCCCTTTGTCCGATATGGGGGTTGGCATTCTCGGAAGGAGTAAAAGTCCCCATTCCTTCTACCTGAAATGAGCAATCTTTGTATTCTCCGATTTTCCCTGCACCTGCGGCGAACACTGCATCCAATACTTTGTTTTTGTCTTCGACCGGTACAAAAAACACCAACTTGTTAAGGATTTGCTTTTTGGGTAGAAGGATTTTGGTATTGGTCAAGCCTAGACGGTCACAAATCCTTTTGTTAACTCCAGTTGCCACATGATCCAGGTTGGTATGAATGGCATAGATTGCAATGTCGTTTTTGATGGCTTTGATGACGGTACGCTCCACATAGTTTTTGCCGGTAAGGCTTTTCAGTCCTTTGAAGACGATGGGATGATGGGCCACGATCAGGTTTATACCAAGGCTGATTGCTTCGTCTACCACATCTTCTGTGCAGTCAAGTGTACACAGGATTCCTTTCAGAGCAGCTTTTCGATCCCCGCAAATCAGCGTTGCATTGTCATAGCTTTCCTGGTAGGATGGTGGTGCCACTTGCTCCAGGTAAGAAATCACATCCTGAATCTTGTATCCCATAATTTTTCTTTTCTTTGGTCAAAATTAGCAATTCCTGCCAATGCCGTGGTATGCCTTTCTGCTTGCTCCTTTCGCACTGATTTTTCGGATAATCACCGGCATCCGTAATATCCTTTACAAAGAAAATATTCTGAAAAGCTTCAAATCTCCAATTCCAACTTTGGTGGTGGGGAATTTGAGTGTTGGAGGCACCGGAAAAACCCCGATGGTGGAGTTTTTAATTCGAAATCTCAAAACCGAAATTGAAATAGTTACTTTAAGCAGAGGCTATGGGAGAAAAACCAAAGGATTTCTTCAAGCGACCACCAAAAGCACAGCCCAGGAAGTCGGGGATGAACCTTTGCAGATATTCAGAAAATTCGAAGGTGAAATTCCTGTTTTCGTAGGGGAGGATCGAGTTGCGGCACTGGAGAAAATCTCCGGAATTTCAAAAAGTTGCGAGTTGGTAATTTTGGATGATGCCTTTCAGCACAGAAAACTTAAGGCGGATTTTTATTGCTTATTGACTTCATTTGATTCTCCGTTTTCTGATGATTTCCTTTTGCCAATGGGCAGACTTCGGGAAAGCCGCCATGGTGCCAACCGAGCAGATCTGGTCGTGGTGACAAAATCCCCTGAAACCCTTTCATTGGCACAAAGAGATAAAACTGAAAGCAAATTGAGGCCTTATTTAAGAAATGGTATTCCAATTCTTTTCTCAAGTATAGGCTATGGAGATTCTTATCCTTTAGAACATACTAATGCGTTTTCGCAATCTGTAATTCTACTTTCGGGTTTGGCAGACGATCGCCTTTTTGTAGGTTATTGCAAAAGGAAATTCAAAGTGCTGGAAGTTTTGTCTTTTCCCGATCATCATGAGTATGGAAAAGTTGATTTGGGAAAAATAGAAGTGCTTACAGAAAAACACTTTGGCCAAAAGCCCGTTTTGCTCACTACAGAAAAAGATGCCGTCAAACTTAAATCTCTGGCAAATCAGGGATTTTTGGGGGAAATTCCGATTTTTGTGCTGCCTATCGAGGCAAAATTTGAATCAGAAGACAAGCAAATGCTGCTCAGCTACATCCGGGAAAAATTCAGAAAGAAGTGATCAGAAAAGGTTTAATCTTTGGAATTTTATTCGCCATGCTGGCAATTCAATCACTTTTTGCGCAGCGACCGATTCCTCAGCGCCCGATTCCTCAAGGCCAAACGAATACAGGTTTTGGAACAAATCCCCCTGCCAGAGAATTGGTAGACCCGGAGGAAGAAGAGGAGACGGATGGTCGAAGACCGCTATTGGATGACAGTACACGCCAGGTCTATGGTCCCAAAACTTCCCTGTTTTACTTTGAAAAAGACCTGAAGAGAAACCGTCTTCAGTTGTACGAGCAGGATACCGTTCTGAACAATTTTCACAATTACGATCCTGTTGCCAAAGCAAGTTGGAAATACCAGGATCTAGGGAATATCGGGAGTGCGGCCAAGCCGGTTTTCTATGAAATCCCGGAAATGATCGGACTTCGGTCAGGTTTTCATGCGTATGATTTATACTACAAGGATCCAGCAAAAAGGAGGTATTTCGATACCAAGTCACCTTTTACAGAAATGTCGGCGTTTTTCGGAGGTGGTAACCGCAACATGCTGGATATTGACTTTGCCCGAAATGTGAATTCCCGATGGAATCTGGGTTTGGAATTAAATACACAGCGAGTTCGGAAAACTTTGAATCCTGTGGATCGGGATGACCACATGACAGAGCAAAATGCCTATGCTTTTCATACGAACTATCGATCCGAAAACGGGGACTACTGGATTCTTGGCGCCTTTTCCAGAATGCGACATGAAGTCAATGAAATCGGCGGAATCATCCCCCCGGAAGTGGATCCTACCTCGCTTTATTTCACGTACGAAGATGCCAAAGTCTGGCTTCAAAACTCGCAAGCCAGGGATTTGAGGCAGGATTACCACGTTTACCACGAATACAAACTTGGAAATGGGCTTCAGATCTACCATGTTTTGGACAACAAAAACCAAAATCTGATTTTCACTTCCGATCTGACCACTTCCGATTCTGAGTTTTTCAACAGTGAAAGACTCAATGATCAACAGGATACGACGGTCAACAAAAGTGATTTTGCGGAGTGGAAAAATGAACTGGGGGTAAAAGGCTCCTACAAAGGCTTTTATTACAATGCTTTCACCCGATTCCGAAGTGGGCGAATGGAAAGTCCTTTTTTTCCTGACAAGAAAGAATCTTTTAACGAGCTATTTATAGGCGGGGAACTGATCGGTAAAATCTCAGAAAAGTGGTCTATAAGTGCCGATGGTGAATATTTGATTCCCGGGGCATTCCGGATTCATGGGCTATTTATTTCACCTTGGCTGGAGTTGGAATACACCAAAGCTTTATACAAACCCACCTCAGTTCAGCAGATTTACTACGGAAATCACTTTCAGTGGGAAAACGATTTTGCCAA
>DATIAI010000085.1:0-2063 GCA_035458065.1 Algoriphagus sp.
GAAGCGGTAAAGTTTAACTTTTCTGAAACATTGGATTTCAGTCTGCTCAATGAAGTATTCACGATTAAAGACGATGATAATCAGCCGATTTCTGGAAAATGGATTATTGGTCTTGAAGAAAAAAGCATTCAGTTTATTCCCGAAAATTCATGGAAAAAGGGTAAGTATATTCTTCAAGTAGAAAGCAGACTTGAAGATTTAGCGGGAAATAATTTGAACAGGCTTTTCGAAACAGATCTTTTAAACCCATCAAAAACAGCCATCGAATCTGACTTCAAAAGGTTGGAATTTGAGATTAAAGAATAAGGCAAGAAGACCCAAGATCTGCGCAATTTGAGATCAAGCAGCCGGATGACTGCCCCGCAAATCAATCTAAAAAAATAACCCAGCCATCTCTGACCGGGTCATTTAATTCCGAAATCGAAAATCCGATATCCGAAATCGTTTTATCTTTTTCCAGCTCCAGGAGGCATCATCCGGCTCATCGCCTGCTTTGCTCCTCCCATCTTGTTCATTTGCTTCATGAGCTTTCTCATGTCGTCAAATTGCTTCATCAGGTTATTGACTTCTACGATCGTTCTTCCCGAACCGTCTGCAATTCGCTTTCTTCTTCTTCCGTCGATGATGTCCGGCTGCTGACGCTCTTTTGGAGTCATGCTTCGGATGATTGCCTCGATTGGTTTGAATGAATCATCATCGATATCCAAACCTTTCATGGCTTTGCCCATTCCGGGGATCATTCCGATCAGATCTTTGATATTACCCATCTTTTTCACCTGCTCTAGCTGAGAAAGAAAGTCATCAAAGTTGAAGTTGTTCTGACGGATTTTGGAATTGATCCGCTTGGCTTCATCCTCGTCAAAAGATTGCTGAGCGCGCTCCACGAGGGAAATCACGTCACCCATGCCCAGAATTCGCTGAGCCATACGGTCCGGATGGAAAACATCCAGATTTTCCATTTTCTCGCCAGTGGAGATAAACTTGATCGGCTTATTCACCACGTGACGTATGGAAATCGCCGCACCACCACGAGTATCACCGTCGAGTTTGGTCAGGACCACTCCGTCAAAGTTCAGTCTTTCGTCAAAGGTCTTCGCAGTATTCACCGCATCCTGACCAGTCATCGAGTCTACGACAAAAAGTGTTTCCGAAGGGTTAAGGGCTCTTTTCAGTTCCTCAATCTCTTTCATCATCTGATCATCCACAGCCAAACGACCCGCGGTATCGACTACTACCGTCTTTTTACCGGTCTTCTTGGCATAGGCAATCGCATTGTTGGCGATCTGAAGGGCATTCTTATTTTCCGGCTCGGCATAAACTTCCACTCCGATTTGCTCTCCCAAAACTTTCAGCTGGTCAATCGCCGCAGGTCGGTAGATATCGCAGGCTACCAGCAATACTTGACGTCCTTGTCTTTTCAACAAGCTTCCCAACTTTCCGGTAAAGGTGGTTTTACCCGAACCCTGCAAACCTGAGATCAGGATCACAGCCGGGTCCCCGCTGAGTTTGATGTCAACTTTGGAGCCTCCCATGAGCTTGGTCAGCTCTTCTTGGGTTATTTTAATTAAGAGCTGGCCTGGAGAAACTGAGATCAAAACGTCCCGGCCCATGGCCTCGTCCTTGATCTTATCTGTAACTTCCTTGGCTACTTTATAGTTGACGTCGGCATCAATCAGGGCTCTTCTGATCTCCTTTACGGTGGATGCTACGTTGATTTCGGTGATTTTTCCGGTTCCTTTCAGGGTTTTGAAAGCCCGGTCAAGCTTTAAACTTAAATTATCAAACATTCGGCTCTGCGTCTATTTGGTGCAAAAGTAATGATTTTGGACATTTCTACCTGCTTTTTGTTTGGCCCACAGATAACTCAGGTCAACATCGATGAAAAAAAATCTTTGCATTCCTGTGACATCTGTGGGAACTAACCAAAAATCAAATCCGCTCACTCTTTCCCCTGAAATCCCTATTTTGCAGGCTTAATTTTGAAATCAGTTCATGAAGCTCAATTTTCAGAAAGTCCTGCTTCCCCATCTACCGGGAATTCTTCTTTTCTATCTCATTGTGGT